>CBFDBL010000572.1:0-4523 GCA_965603035.1 uncultured bacterium | reverse complement strand
CTCTTGGTGAGCATCACGAGGCGTGCGTGGGTCTGCTCGGCGAAGAAGTGCACGAGGAGGCGGGAGAAGCCTGTGAGCGGGTCGAGGCCGAGGGCGTCCTGGAGCTTGCCGACGTAGAAGCTCGTCGGGCGGTCGAGGCGCCGGGCCTTGCGGGCGATGGCGGCGAGCATGTCCTCGAGGTTGACGTAGAGCTTGGGGACGGGCGCGAAGACCGTGGAGCGGGTGCCCGCGAGATAGCAGTAGGCGCAGCCGTAGGTGCAGTAGGCGGTGGGCGAGAAGTGGAGGTAGTTGGGGCAGCAGATGCCGGTCTCGGCCGCTCGCCGCAGGACGGACTTCAGGCAGCCGAGGACCAGCGTCCGCCGGCCGGCCTCGCGCCGTGCGGCACCGTCGCCGGGCAGCAGGCCGCCGAGCTGCATGTGCGTCCTGTCGAGCGCCTCGACGCGCTCGGCCTCGGAGAAGGCGGCGCACAGGTGCTCGGCATAGGCTCGCCGCGCCGTAGTGTCGAGGCTGCCGCGGGTGAGGACGATGCGGTCGGGCACGAGCGGCGCCCTGTGAGCGTCGGGCTCGTACGTGGCGAGATGGCTGTCGACCGCGCGGGTGTGGCTGGGCGCGGTCACGGGCCGAGCTCCTCGAGCAGCGCGGCTGGCATGGCGTCGCGGTTGGCGAGGGTGAGGGTGTGCAGCGCGGCGTCGTCGCGGGCCTTCATCGCGGCGATGAGCCCGCTGCCGCGGGCGGCGATGGTTGCGACGAGCGGGACGGGGGCGTCGGCGAGGCGCTCGACGGCGGCGCAGAAGCGCTGCGAGAAGCACTCCATCTTCCCGATCTCGTCGATCAGCACCACGTCGGCCTCCGCGACGGCCTCGAGCATCGGGCAGACCAGGCGCTCGAACCCCTCGACGTCCACCCCGTACCTGCTCACCCGCCACGGCCCGCGGATGTCCACGTCGGCGAGGGTGCCGTGGCGGCCGTCGAAGGTGGCGATGCGGAAGCCGCGGCGGCGGCCGCCGACGCGCACCTCCTCGGTGGTGAAGCCGGCGAGCCGGCGGCCCTCGAGCAGCTCAGCCAGCCGGCAGATCGCCGTCGTCTTCCCGATGCCGGGCCGGCCGGTGAGCAGGTGATTGCGGGCCACGGCGGAGGGCTCCTGCGAGCTCAGAGTTGCACGATGAGCATGAACCCCGCGATGAGCAGGCCCACGAAGGCCCAGGCCGCGACGAAGCCGATCAGCGAGACGGCCGTGGGCCTGGGGATCTCGAGGCTCTTGAGCGGCAGCAGATTGCGGCGTGGCAGGGTCTGGGCACCCTCGGGGACGACGCACGGCTCGTCGGGGGTCTCACCCGGCGCGATGGGCGTGCGGGTCAGGGCGTAGAAGCGCTCGAGCTTCGCCTCGGCGACCGGCCGCGTGAGCAGGCTCACGACGATGCCGAACGCGGCGCCCGCGGCCAGGTAGAAGATCATCTGCCAGGGCAGGGACATCGTGTAGGTCGTCCCGCCCACCCACACGAACTGCCAGACCCCCGACTCCGCCAGCGGCGCCACGGGCACACGGCTGACCCGCACGATGCCGAGCGTGTCGTTGAGCGGCAGCGAGGCGAGCCAGCGCACGACGGCGCCGTGGGTGGTGACGACCCACGTGCCCAGGCTCGCGAGGGTCGCCGCCCACGCGCCCGCCGAGGTGGTCCGCCGCCAGAAGAGCCCCAGCCAGAACGCGATGCCGATCATCGCCGCCATCTTCCAGAAGATCTCCAGCCCCTGCTTCACCCCAGGGACGGTCATGGCGAAGAGGACGCCGCCCGCGACGACGCCGAACGACGCGATGCGGCCGACGAGCAGGTAGTGGCGGTCGGCCCTGCCGGGCACGATCAGCTTGTAGACGTTCTGCGTGAAGAGCCCGGAGGTGGCGGTCATGAACGAGTCGCAGGAGCTCATGACCGAGGCGAGCAGCGCGGCGAGGAAGATGCCGAGCAGGCCGGGCAGGATCTTCGGCAGGAAGTCGCGGGCGACGATGCCGAACACGTGGTCGGGCTCGACCTCGCGCCCCGCCAGGTAGGCGATGGCGGCGACCCCCGTGAGGCACCAGGCCACGGTGCAGATGCGCTTGACGAAGGTGCCCATCATGAAGCCGACGCGCCCCTCCATCTCGGTTTTGCCTGCGGCGCAGATGCCCAGGGTGTGCGGCTGCACGACGATGCCGACCAGCGCGTTGAACGAGATGACCACGACGTAGAAGACGCCGATGTCGGCCCTCGCGAACAGCGAGAACATCGCCTCCGCCTTCGCGGGATCGGCGATGCCGGCCCGCACCCCGCTCAGCCCGCCGACCGCGCTGAGGACGAACGGCAGGAGCAGGAACGAGAACAGGATGGTCATGAGCCCCTGGAGGAAGTCGGTGACGATGGCGGCCGAGAGCCCGCCGGCGATGCCGTAGACCACGAAGAGCACGGTCATGGCCACGATCGCCGCGTTCGCGTTGACCAGCCCGCCGGTGCTCGCGTCGATGACCTTGCCGGCGCCCAGGAGCATGATCCCGATGTTCAGCGTGAGTTGCGCGATGCCGATGCACGCGTAGAGCACGGCCACGCCCCGGTCGTAGCGGGCCTGGAAGATGTCGCCGATCGTGATGGCCCGGAACCGCTTCATGAACGGCGCGATGAGCCAGTAGAACGGCGTCGAGAACAGCCACAGCCACTGGTACCAGATGCCCGACAGCCCGTTGGTGTAGGACACGCGGGCCACGCTCACGGCCTGGTCGCTGTGGGTGCCCGTCCCGAAGCTGTGCATCACCATCATCGCCTTGCCGAAGCGGCGCGGCATGAAGAAGTCGCGCACCGTGTGCACCTTGCGCGCCGCCCACAGCCCCAGACCCGTGATCGCCGCCAGGTACAGCACCAGGCACACGAAGTCCGCGGCGTGCAGGCCGAGGATGATGACGGCGAGGGGCACGTGCGACGCGAGCAAGGGTGGGGTCCTCCGTCGTCAGTTCCGCGCGAAGGCAACGGGCTGGCCGGTGCGAGCGGACTCCTCCATGGCGAAGATCAGGTGATAGGCCTTGGCGGCACGGGAGAAGCTCAGCGGCGAGTCCTCGCCCCGCTCGATGCAGTCGAGGAACGAGCGGATCTCGTCGGGGAACGGGTGCTCCTCGACGTCCCAGTCGTCGGGGTAGAGGCCGTCCTGGCGAGCCCACTGCTTCTTGGGCATGGCGTCGGTATGGTAGAGGCTCTGGTGGATGCCGCCGCGGGTGCCGTGGAGGCGGAGTCGGAAGGTGTAGGGCGTGCGGGACTCGGCGTCGGTGGCGAGCTTGGCGAGGCGGCCGTCGGCGAATCGGACGATGGCGACGCAGGACGTCTCGTAGTCGTAGTCGCTGCGCCAGCGGGCCGGTTGCCAGGCGCTGTAGACCTCGGCGATGGGCGAGTCGTAGCCCATGAACCACAGCAGCAGGTCCACGGCGTGGATGCCGCCCATGAGCCACGCCGAGCCGCCGGTCGCGGCCTGGGTCTTCCACGCGCCCACGTACTCGTGGAAGTAGTCCGCCTCGCCGTAGTAGAAGTCACCGAACTCGCCGGCGTCGGCCCGGCGCTTGAGCTCGGCGACGGCCGAGTACCAGCGCACCACGTGCCCGACGTGGGTGAGCATGCCCTTACGCGCCGCGGCGTCCACCAGGCCGTCCACCTGCTCGGCCGTCAGGGCCATGGGCTTCTCGACGAGCACGTGGAGGCCGGCCTCGATGGCCGCGAGGGCGTGGGCGTAGTGCAGGTGGTTGATCGTCGTGACCGAGGCGACCTGGGCGCCGCTCTCGGCAAGCGCTTGGTCGAGGTCATCGAAGTAGCGGCCCGCGAGGCCGAACTGCTCCTGGTACCGCGCCCACCGCTCGCGATCCTCGGGCCGAAAGCCCACCGCCCCGACGACCTCGGTCCGCGGGTCGCGCGCATAGCCCTTGATATGCTCGCCCGCCACCCACCCCGGCCCGATGATCAACGCCCCGAGGCGGTCCATGGGCTGGCACCCCCCTCAATCCGGCCCGCCTTCCTGCGGCGGGTCGTACACTCGAATGCGGCCCGGCTCCACGATCCAGAGGCGGCCCCGCAGTGATCTGGCGGTGAGCTCCGGCCACACGCTGAGGAGGGTGGCGCGGATCGCTGGCAGTAGTGGCCTGGGTGGCCGAATCACGACAATGCCTTCGGTCAGCCCGGGTGGGAAGCGCAATGGGTTCGAGAAGTCGAGGTCGAGGGTGATGAGCGTGCGCCTCTCGCTTCGCGCCGACTCATAGATGTTGGTGTCGCCCCGGCCCGACAGCCCTTCCCCACGGACAGTCTCCACATCGTGGCCGCCTTCGGCGAGGAGGGGGACAAGCCGCAGGTCGAAGTTCTCGTCGAGCTTCAGCCTCACGGCTTCACCGGTTCGGTGGGGATGGGGATGATGCGCTCGCGGGTCATCTCGGCGGCGTAGGCCAGCGCTGCCCGGATGTCGTCGCGCTCGAGCTGCGGGTAGGCCTCGAGCAGTTCCTGCTCGGAGACGCCTTCAGCCAG
>CBFDBL010000571.1:0-4532 GCA_965603035.1 uncultured bacterium | reverse complement strand
TGTACGTCTCGACCGCCGACGGCAAGGTGCTGGCCCTGGGCCGCAAGTAGCGGCGCCGCATAGTCTCAGATCGGTCGGCGATTCGCTTTATTCCGTCGGCTTGACTGCGAAGTCGGTGCCAGGCACCCATAAGAGTCTACGGCGTCGACGGTTAGGATCGATACGTGCCCGATTTGAGGCAAATGTGCTCGCCGAGGCATTGACGCCCCCGACCCCCGTCCCTTACAGAGGCGGCCACGCCTCGCGCACCAGGCGGAGGATGCGCTGGTAGTCGGCCAGGCTCACGTCGCTGGGCACGGAATGGTCGGAGGAGTAGATGTAGCCACCGCGCGCGGCGGCCACGGGGACCTTGTCGCGGATCTCCCACTCGATGGCGGCGGGGTCGTGCATGACCTTCGCGTTGATGTTGCCCATGAAGGCCAGGCGGTCGCCGAACTCGGGCTTGAGGTCGCGGATGTCGAGGCCGGCCGTCGCCTGGAGGGGCTGGAGCACGTCGAGGCCGCAGTCGGCGAGCATCGGGATCAGCGGCCGAATCCCGCCGCAGCAGTGCATCAGGAACGTCATCCCCGCGCCATGCAGGGCGTCGGCCAGGCGCCGGTAGTGTGGCGCCAGCAGCGACTCGATGACCGATGGCCGTGCGACGGGGCCGGTCTGCACGCCGAGATCCTCGCACAGGAACAGCCCGTCGGGGCGGATCCCCTCGTCGAGCGCCCGCCGCACGATGCCGAGCGGCAGGTCGGCCCGCAATCGATGCTCAGTGCCACGGAGCGAGACCCACGCGGGCCCCCCGATCTGCGGGGGCGGTTGCCGCCGCCGGGCTTATCGGTCCGCGGAGGATTACGGAGTTGTTGAAGTCCGTAATCCTCTGCCCGCGCCGCGGCCATCGCAGGGACAGGCCTCCCGAGGGCAGGGGACGCGGCGCCGCCGGCAGGGCCGCCCACCGGCGGAGAATTGCAGAGCTGTTCAGCTCTGCAATTCTCCGCTCTGCCCCGCGGCCGTAGGGACAGGCTCTGAGACGGGGAGCCGAGCCTTGACAGCGCCCGCCCCTCGCGCCATCATCCTGGGCGAGATGGTCAGGACGGCGCTGGCAGCTTGGGTGATTGTGGCGTGCGGGGTCGGTCGCGCGGGGGCCGCCGCCGAGGAGGAGGCCGCGACGGTGCGCATCGCGGGGATCGTGCTCAAGTGGGTTCGCGGGGACAAGGCAGCGAACTTCCGCCGCGTCGAGCCGATGATCCGCGAGGCGGCCTCGAGGGGCGCGCGCATCGTCGTCACCACCGAGTGCTTCCTCGACGGCTACGCCATCGCCGACAAGTCCATCCCGCTCGACGTCTACCGCGCCCTGGGCGAGCCCATCCCGACGGGGCGGTACTACAGGAAGCTGGCGGCCCTGGCCGCCGAGCTGAAGATCCATCTGGTCGCCGGCATGCTCGAGGCCGACGGGGCCCATCGCTGCAACGCCGCCGTGCTCATCGCGCCGGACGGCACGCTCATCGGCACGTACCGCAAACAGAAGCTCGAGCACGAGCTCGCACGCAACACCCCAGGCCGCGAGTCCACGGTCCACGACACCCCCTTCGGCCGCGTCGGGATCCTGATCTGCGCGGATCGCAGGTTCAAGGACGTCGTCCGCCGCTTCCGCGAGGGCGGCGCCGAGCTCCTCATCTGCCCGTCCGGCGGGATGTTCGGCCCGGAGCGTAACGACCCCATCCTCCAGGCACGCTCCCGCGAGAACCGCGTCCACATCGTGTTCGTCCACCCCGCCGAGTTCCTGGTCACCGCGCCCGACGGCTCCATCGTCCAGCGCACCATCCTGGGCGACCGCCTGCTCATCGGGCGCGACGAGGCCGGCGGCAAGCACGACCAGAATCGCGTCTTCACCTTCGACCTGCCGCTGAAGCGAGGAGAGAACGCCCCATGAAGGCCGCCGCCGCGCTCGCGCTCATCCTGATCCCGCTCATCGGAGGAATCGCCATGGCCGCAGGCAAGACGATGACCCTCGACGAGCTGCGTGCCGCGCGGAAGAAGGCGGCCCACCGCCGCCGACGCATCATCTTCAACAACGACGGCAACGAGCCGGTCTACTACCTCGACGAGGCCACCGAGGAGGCCTTCCTCGCCTGCCGCACCGCGCCGCTCGGAGGCACCCAGGTCGACAGCATCTTCTACTGCACCTGGAGCTCGGGCTTCGGCTACTTCACACACGATACGGAGGTCGGCCGGGTCTTCGACACGACGGCCAACCCGAAGCACCCGGCGAACAAGCGGGGCGGCTTCTCGAGGAACAAGACCCGCGCCTTCATCGACCGGGGCACCGACCCGCTCAAGATGATGGTCACGTGGTGCAAGGCGCACGACGTCGAGCTCCTCTGGTCCTTCAGGATGAACGACACCCACGACGGCCAGGGCGCCTGGTACTCCGAGCCGCTCTTCCCCCCGCTCAAGCGCGAGCATCCCGAGTGGCTCATCGCCGGCAAGGCCAGGCGCCCGCCGCACGGCGCCTGGTCCGCCGTGGACTACGGCCGCCAGGAGATCCGCGACCTCGCCGTCGCCTTCATCGAGGAGGTCTGCCGCAACTACGACGTCGACGGCATCGAGATGGACTTTTTCCGCCACCCCCTCCTGCTCAAAGGCCCCGCCTGGGGCAAGGACGCGACCGAGGCCGAGCTTGATGCGCTGACGGCCATGGCGCGCCGCGTCCGCAAGGTGACCGAGCGGGAGGGCCTGCGGCGCGGCCGGCCCATCCTCGTGGCGACCCGCGTGCCCGATTCCGTCGGCTACTGCAAGGCGATGGGCATCGACATCGAGCGGTGGCTGGCCGAGGGCCTCGTCGACCTGATGGCCGTGAGCGGCTACTTCCGCCTCAATCCCTGGGAGGTCAGCGTCGAGCTCGGCCACCGCCACGGCGTGCCCGTCTATCCGTGCCTGAGCGAGACACGGGACCGTGACAGCCAGGCCCGCAAGCTCCGCGCCTCACTGGCCTGCTACCGCGCGCGGGCGATGAACGTCTGGGCGAGCGGCGCCGACGGCGTCTATCTCTTCAACTTCTTCAACCCCCGAAGCCCGCTCTGGCGGCAGCTCGGCGACCCCGGGACGCTGGCTGCGATGGACAAGGTCTACACCACGGGCGCGCGCGACCCCGTCGCCGTCAACCGCTGGATGCGCGGCGGCGAGAAGCGCTTCCTCACCCGCCGCATCCTCTGCCCCGCGCGGCCCGTCAAACTCCAGCCGGGCCAGACCGCGACCGTCGAGCTGCGCGTCGGCCAGGCGATCCCCGAGGGCGCGGACGCGACGGCGCAGCTTCGCGTCAAGGCGCTGCCCCAGCCCAGCGAACTGGCGGTGACGCTGAACGGCACGCCGCTCGCCAGCGGGCGCAACGGCATCTGGCTCGACTATGCGGTGAAGCCGGCCCTGGTCCGCAGCGGCGTCAACAGCTTTGCCGTCACCCTGGACGCCGACAGCGCAGCGAAGCCTGTGCTCCAGGACCTGGCGCTCTGGGTGCGGCACAGGAAGTAGCGACGCCAGCGGCCGGGCTCGCCCCGGCAGCGCGATGCGACAGGCCCGGGGCGCCCCGGTCACTCCGCCTTGTAGCTCAGGCCCTCGAGCTTGCCGCCGTCGACCGCGCGGACGCGACAGGCGGCCTCCCAGCCACCACCGCCCTGGGTGACCTGCATGAGCAGGTCGTTGCGGCCCTTCTTGAGGGTGATCTTCACCTTGTCCTCGTTGATGTTCAGCGAGCGCGGCACGTCCTTGTCGTGGATGGCCTGGCCGTTGAGCCAGACCTTGACGCCGTCGTCCGTGCCGATCTCGAGGCGGGCCTCCATCTCCTCGGGCGCGACAATCTGGGCCTTGAGGTAGGCCGAGACGTTGCCGCCGCCGAGGAGCCTGTCGAGGTCCACGACCCCCGGCTGGCGGCCGGCGGCGGTGATCAGCTTCCACTCGACCTTCTTGCCCGCGTCGGTGTCGGGCTGCTCGGGCGGGAAGACGTTCTTGGTGCTGCCGCCCCTGTACGGGCCGGCGAGCCGCCAGCCGGTGATGAAGTCCTCGAACTTCTCGATCTCGCCGATGGCCTCGTTGGCGGCGCGCTGGACGGCTTCGGCGTCGGTGGCGCGCTTGACCTCGTCGAGGGCCTTGCGGGCCTCGTCGCGGTGTGCGCCGCTGATGGTGCGGGCGATCTGGACGACGGCCATGGCCGCCTCGCCCGCGACGTCCTTGTCCTTGAGCTGGGCTTGGGCGATGGCGAGGGCCTTGGGGTCGGCGACCTTGGCGAGGACGCCGAGCACGGCGCGCTTGGCGTCGGGCCGCCGCGCGGCCCCCATGGCCGCCTCGCACATGGCGAGGCTCTCGGTGACGGGGCGCTTGCTGCGCACCTCGATCATGCGCACGTAGCCGCGCAGGGCGAGCACGTGGTGTGCCTCGTTCCGCGTGGCCTTCGCGACGGCGAGCAGGTCGGCGGCCGGGGTGTCGTCGGGCCAGTCGGCGAGGCCGCGGAGGGCCGCGTCCTTCACCGCGTCGTCGCGGTCCTGGAGGCCGGC
>CBFDBL010000570.1:0-4533 GCA_965603035.1 uncultured bacterium | reverse complement strand
GGAATACGCCTCTCTTCGGAAGTCAAAAAGATACATACTACAGCACCGCTGTGGGTGCGTACACGGCAATGCCTTCCACCAGCGCCTACGGCACGTTCGACATGGGCGGCAACGTGTGGGAGTGGAACGAGACCGTGATCTCCGTGACTTCTCGTGGCTTGCGCGGTGGCTCGTGGTACTTGACTGCCAACTACCTGTCCGCCTCGTTTCGCTACAGCCTCGGCACGCCGTCGTACTATTACGAGTTCTTCGGTTTTCGTCTCGCCAGTCCCTCTGGCCCTGATGTCATCCCGGAGCCCGGGACGATGAGCTTGTTCGGCATCGCCGTCGCGGCGATGCTTCGGAGGAGGAGGCGCCGGGCCTGACCCTTTGCGCTTTGGTTCTTTTACCCTTTCTTTCCTCCCATCGCCCGCGAAGCGGGCGATCTTTTTCTCCGGGCGGCCAGGGGTGGCCCATGGGAAGGCGAGCAGAGCGGCCTATCGTGCTGGTGAAGTGGTACGATGTGCTGAAGTGGCTTCTGGAGCGGATCGACAACTTCCCGAAGAGCCAACGCTTCATCTTCGGGCAGCGGCTGGCCGACCACGGCATCGAGGTCCTGGAGCTTCTGGTCGAGGCGGCCTACAGCTCGCGGAAGGTGCTGCTGACGAACACCGGCCGCGTGCGCCACGATGCCGACGATGCCATGGTGTCTCCTCACAGACTGTCGAGCCATCTGGCAGCTTCCGGTCGCCGGCACGATACGGCCGCTGCATGCTCTTGTCAACGACCCATGCTCGCCCCGCCGTCGGAGCCGCCGGCCGTCCCACCGCTCCGCTGGGGTGGAAAGCGGCGATTCCATCACCGCACTCCAAAGCCTCGCCTTCGCCGAGGCCCCGGCGGACAGGGCCAGCATCCAGCATCCGCCGTCGCCGGCCCGCGCCTGCTACAGGTCCGCCCGCTCCAGTTGCTCGAGCAGTTGCACGATCTGCGGGTCCATGAACCCGCCGGCCGCCCGCATCCCGCGCAGGACCTCGCGGCAACGGCGCCAGCAGCCGCGCGTCTGCGCATCGTCTCCTGCCTGCTCGTAGAGGCGCGCCAGCTTGTAGTGCGACACCGCGAGGTCGCGCTGCCAGCCGGCGTTGGTCGGGCCCCCCGCCGTCAGGCGCTCTCGGATGCCCAGGGAGTCCCGGTAGGCCCGCAGCGCACCCGCCAGGTCCCCCTGCGCCCGCAGCACGTCGCCGACCTTCTCGTGGCTCACCGACAGGTCGCGCTGCCATTCGGCGTTGGTGGGCTCCGCCGCAGCCAGGCGCTCTCGGATGGCCAGGGAGTCCCGGTAGGCCCGCAGTGCGCCCGCCAGGCCCCCCTGCGCCCGCAGCACGTCGCCGACCTTCCCGTGGCTCACGGAGAGGTCGCGCTGCCAGCCGGCGTTCGTCGGGTCCGCCGCCGCCAGGCGCTCTCGGATGGCCAGGGAGTCCCGGTAGGCCCGCAGTGCGCCCGCCAGGTCCCCCTGCGCGAGCAGCAGGTCGCCGACCTTGTTGTGGCTCACGGACAGGTCGCGCTGCCAGGAGGCGTTGGCGGGGTCCCCCGCCGCCAGACGCTCGATGATCCCTTGCCTGGCACGGAAAGCTCGCAAAGCGGCAGCCAGGTCGCGCTGGGCTAACAGCGCGGCGCCCATTCGCTCGTGGCCGATCCCGAGATCGTACTGCCAGGAGGCGTTGGTCGGGTCCGCCGCCGCCAGGCGCTCGGCGATGGCCAGGCAGTCCCGGTAGGCCCGCAGTGCGCCCGCCAGGTCCCCGTGCGCGAGCAGCACGTCGCCGACCTTCTCCTGGCTCACGGAGAGGTCGCGCTGCCAGGAGGCGTTGGTGGGGTCCCCGGCCGCCAGGCGCTCTCGGATGGCCTGGGACGCCCGGTAGGCCCGCAGTGCGCCCGCCAGGTCCCCCTGCTCGAGCAGCAGGTCGCCGACCTTGTTGTGGCTCACGGACAGATCGCGCTGCCAGGAGGCGTTGGCGGGGTCCCCCGCCGCCAGCGGCACTCGGATGGCCAGGGAGGCCCGGTAGGCCCCCAGCGCGCCCGCCAGGTCCCCCTGCGCCCGCAGCACGTTGCCCACCCTGTCGTGGCTCACGGAGAGGTCGTGCTGCCAGGAGGCGTTCGTGGGGTCCCCCGCCGCCAGGCGCTCCAGAATCGCCGTAGTCTTCCCGTAACCCTCCAACGCTGCCGCTGCGTCTCCCCGTTGATGCAGCACGTCTGCAACCATTCCGTAGCTGGCCGCCAAGTCGCCCTGCCAGGAGGCGTTGGTCGGGTCCCAGCCCAGGATGCGGCGGAAGGCTGCTTCGGTGGCCCGGAGGAGGGCCAGCCGCGTGCCGAGGCCCGTGTCGTTCTCGATGGCCGCGAGCACGCGGAAGTTGAGGTTGTTGCACAGCCAGCGGATCTGCTCTCCCTCAATGCCTTCCTGAGTCAGCAGCGAGAGAGCCCAGGCGAGGCCAGGGTTGGGGTCGCTGTTGGCTCCGGCGATGATCGGCTCCGCGAGAGCGCGGGTGGCGCCGGAAAGCTCAGCTCCTGCGAGGTACCGGCCGTAGTAGCGTGCGGCGCGGGCGCGGTCGTCGGCGCCGATGTAGTGGAGCATCAATTCAGACTGCTTGAGCGGGTCATCATCGCTGAGCGCTTCGAGATGGTCGGCGATGCGTGCGTGGAGTTCCCTGCGATCGGCCGCGTCGGGCAGGTTGCGCCGGAGGACGGCGGCGCTCGTTTGGGCGTGGACGAAGTCCCATTGCCCCTGGGCGCCGCGTTGGACGAGCTGGGCGCGGAAGCTGCGGCGCAGGCCGGCGAAACGGAGCGGGTCCCACGGCTCGTCGGTGAGCGTCGGAAGCAGGGCATCGAAGTCACTCTCTCGCCAGCCGTGTCGGCTGAGGGCGATGAGGTTGGCGAAGGCGGGGGCGTAGGCCCGGCCGTAGAGGTCCTCGCTGCGCTCGAGCATCCAGCCGTAGAGGCCCTCGATGTCGGCCGGCAACTCGTCGGCGACGGCGAGCAGGAGTTGGTGGAGGCGCTGCTCCGGCGTGCCGGTGAACTCGCGGTCCATGCGATCGAAGTCGTCGGCGTCGAGCAGGTTCAGCTCCTCGACGGCCAGCTCGAGCCACAGCGGGTTCCCCGCCGCCGGCGCGCCGTCCTCGGCCTGCTTCGCGATCAGGACCGCGACGACGTCGGGATGGACCGTGCGGTGGTAGCGGCGGCAGACGGCGACGGCGATCTGCTGGGCTTCCTTCTCGGTCAGCCGCGGCAGCGCAGTGTCCTCGACGCCGTCGCGCCTGACGAGGGCCTCCGATGCGGTGCCGGGGATGGCCGTGGCGATGAGCCGCGCGTTCTGGGGCCAGAGCTTCGGCAGCCAGGTCAGGTGCTGCGCGCGGACCGACGGGTCGAACTGGTTGAGCGCGTCGAGCAGCACGACGACCCGCCCCTGGGTCGAGGCCCGGCCGAGCAGCCCCGCAAAGGCCGTCTCCACCTCCTCGCCCGACGAGGTCTCCTCAATGGGCTCCGCGATGCCGACCGCCTCGGCAAGCTCCTCCACCCAGCGGCGCAGCATGGCGTCCACCTGGGTCGAGCGGATGCTGATGCCGGCCGCGTGGGTGAGGAGCAGGACGTCCTCCTCGCCGAGCACGCGGACGAGATGGGCAGAGAGCGCGCTCTTGCCCGACCCGGCCTCGCCCGTCACGCACGCGCCCCACGCCGAGCCCTCCTCCGAGGGCGAGAGCGCGAGCGCGCGGACGCTGGCCGTCACGGCCTCGCGGCCCACGAAGTCCTGGGTGTGGTGCTCGACGAACTCATCGAGGGCGAAGCGCTCCTCGTCCCGCCACGTCGTCGGCGCTCGCCTCGCGGGGATCTCGTCGCAGAGGTCGCGCCAGAGATCCTCGAGCACCATCCGGCCGAAGGCCTCCAGGCCCGTGACCCCTTCCTCAGCGACCCACTCCACCTGGTAGTGATGCACGCGGTCCGGCAGGTCGCGCTCGAGGCGCGTCTTCAGCGCTTTCAGGCGCTCGGCGGCATCCTCGGCACCCGGCTTGCCGCTGTGCGCCGCGCTGAACTGCGCGGCCACCTCCGGCGGCATCCGGTCGTAGGCGAGCGGCTCGCGCAGGTAGAAGTGGCTGCGGCGGCGCTGGTCGGGGTCGTCGAGGACGCCGAACTCGATCTCGAGGGCCGTGACGCTCTTGCCCGCGACCTCGGTCTCGAAGCCCGCTTCCTGCGCCGCGGCGGCCATGCGCTCGGGCGGCGGGACCCAGCCGTAGCGGTCGCCGATGAGGCCGATGAAGAAGGGGCGGGAGCGCTCGATCTCGTCGAGGCAGACCTTCAGGACCAGCATCTCCTTGGCCTGTTCCTCATCGACCGAGACGGTCTCGACGCCCCAGCGCAGGTCGATCGGCTCGATCCGCGCGCGCCGCGCTCGCAGCCGTTCCTCGAGCTCGGGGAACACGCGCTCGCGCAGCCAGTCGCGCTCGGACTGCATGTCGCGGAACGTGCTGCTGACGAACACGGGGCGCGTGCGCCACGGTGCCGACGATGCCA
>CBFDBL010000569.1:0-4554 GCA_965603035.1 uncultured bacterium | reverse complement strand
GACCGCGTCGTCGCCGCGAAGGCAGGGCTGGAGACGATCTGGAACCTCCACGCCCTCTACGAGCCGGCCTGGAACGGCAAGCGAGAGCCGGACCTGTCGCTGCCGCCTGCGAAGCAGTGCGTCATCGCCGCGGACGGCAAGAGCCGCGAGCCCAACCCGCGGCCGGGCGGGCGGTTCCTGCACACATCGGGCGACACGTTCGTCATCGATGACCAATGGCCGGGGATGGAGGGCCGCCTGTTCGCGAAGCTCCTGCTGCCTAGGGAACCGGACCGCACGGTGCGCACCATCGGCGGCGCCTGGCACGACTTCGAGGTCGATGGCGTCAACACCGGCCCTGCCGAGGCGACCTACGGCAAGCACAAGGGCGCGAAGGGCACGCATCAGCGCGAGAACAGCATCGGCGTCGAGGGCTGGCGCATCGAGGTCGCGCCGACGCGCCGGCCCGCCGCGACGCAGTTCCTCACCGTCCTGTTCGCGACGGAGCAGTCGGTCGAGCGGATGCCGCAGGTCAAGCTCCTCGAAGAGGAGGGCCGCGTCGGCGCCGCCGTGACCGCCGGGCCGCGGCGCTGGCGGGTGACCTTCGCCACGTCGGGGAAGGTCGCCGGCCACATCGCTCTCGCCGAGGGCGAGAAGACCCTCCTCGACCGCGCACTTGCCGAGGAGGTCGAAGACCACTACAAGAGATGGTCGGGCGACCCGCGCTACGAGGCGTGGATGACGCGGCCCGAGTACCGCAACTTCATCGGCGCGGCCGAAGCCGACGCCTACCTACGCTGACGAGCAGAGAGGAGAAGACGAATGCAGAGGCGATGGCAAGCGAGCATCCTGACCGCCGCGGCGGTCTTGCTGACGGCGGCCTGCGCCGCGGCGGGCACCGTCCGCGTCGCGTGCGTGGGCGACAGCATCACGTTCGGCGCCGGCATCCGCGACCGGGCGAAGAACAGCTATCCCGTCCAACTCGGCCGCCTGCTCGGCGAGGGCTACGAGGTGCGCAACTTCGGCGTGAGCGCCGCCACCCTGCTCAAGAAGGGCGACAAGCCCTACTGGAAGCTCAAGGCCTTCCAGCAGGCGAGCGACTTCCAGCCCAACGTCGTCGTCATCAAGCTCGGCACCAACGACTCCAAGCCGCAGAACTGGAAGCACAAGGCCGAGTTCGCCGACGACCTCCGCGCCATGGCCGATCACTTCACGGCGCTGCCCTCGAAGCCAGCGGTCTGGCTCTGCCTGCCCGTGCCGGTCTACGCGACGCGCTGGGGCATCAACGAGAAGGCGGTCCACGGCGAGATCGGCTCCATCATCCGACAGATCGCCGCCGAGAGGAAGCTGCCGACCATCGACCTCCACGCCGCGCTCAGCGGCAAGCCCGAGCTCTTCCCCGACAAGATCCACCCGAACGCCGACGGCGCCGCCCTCATGGCCCAGGCCGTCCGTGACGCCGTCGCCGGCAAGGGCTGGACCTCGCTGTTCAACGGCAAAGACCTCGCCGGCTGGGCCGTCCAGTGCAAGCCGCAGGACAAGGACAAGGCGTTCTGGAAGGTCGAGGACGGCGCCATCGCGGCGGACTCGATGGGCGCGAAAGGCCACGACTACGTCTGGCTGTGCACGGAGAAGGAGTACGGGAGCTTCGTGCTGCGCCTGCGGTTCCAGGCCTTCCGCGACAGCCCGGGCAACAGCGGCATCCAGATCCGCAGCCACTACGACACGGAGGCCGGCTACCTCGACGGCCCGCAGATCGACATCCACCCCCGCGGCCCCTGGCGCACGGGCATGGTCTGGGACGAGACCCGCGGCAGCCAGCGCTGGCTCTACCCCGCCGTGCCCAAGGGCAAGTGGGTCAACGAGTCGATGGCCGTCAAGGGCGCCAGGTTCCTCTACCACGACCAGGGCGACGGCTGGAACACCCTCGAGATCACCGCCGACGGCATGAAGCTCAAGGCCGTCCTCAACGGCGTCGCCGTGATGGACTGGGACGGGAAGGGCGTGCTCGACGACGCGGTGCACAAGCAACGGAAGGCTGGGGAGCGCGGCGTCATCGCGCTCCAGATCCACCGACGCGACCAACTGCGCATCCGCTTCAAGGACATCGCCCTCCGCGAGCTGCCCTGAGCCGCCGCGCGATGCCGAGGAGGCCGCCATGATCCGACCGTGGGCCTGGTCGATCGTCATCTGCGCGGGCGCCTGCGCGCCAGGCGGCGAGGCCTACGAGGCGTTCAACCGCTTCTGCAACGCGCACTTCGCGATGGAGCAGGAGGAGGAGCTGGTCCGCCTCGCCGGCAAGGAGCTGAAGACCGTCGAGGGGAGCGAATGGCAGCACGTCTCCGAGCGCTCGGCCTGCGTCGCGTGGCAGACCAGCCTGCCGGCGACGACCTTCGTCGAGTACGGGCCGACGAAGGACTTCGGACAGGTGACCGACGAGCCCGAGCGCCCGCTCTTCACCCACCTCCACACCCTGCGGGGCCTCGAGCCGGGCGCGACCGTCCACTACCGCCTCGTGTGCATCGACACCGACGGCCATCGCCACCCCGGCCCGGCCAGGACGCTCACCACGCCGCGCCTGGCCGAGGCCATCCGCATCCCCGACGGCGTCCAGGGGCCGCCCTTCATCCTCGACAAGCCGAACACCACGTACCTGGTCACCGAGGACATCGCGGCGGACGGCACGGCCCTCTTCATCGCGGCCTCAGGCATCACCCTCGACCTCGGCGGCCACACCATCGTCTACGATGCCAGGCGCGACAGGGCTAACGAGGGCGCCTGCGGCGTCCGCGGCCACAAGAGCCGAGGCATCGGCCTCAAGGGCGTCACCGTCGTCAACGGCACCGTGCGGCAGGGCAGGGGGGGCAGCAGCACCCGCAAGCTCTGGGACACCCTCTACAACCCGCTGTTCTTCAGCAAGCCCTCCGACCTCGAGCTGGCGGGCCTGACCCTCGACTACGGCGGCGAGCAGGTCATCGGCGTCGCCCTGCTCCTCCGCGGCGAGCGCATCGACGTCCACCACAACGTCCTGGTGGATCGCGGCGCGACGCTCTTCAACCGTCACATCGGCATGGACGCCATCGCGTGGCACGCGCAGGACTCGCGCTGCCACCACAACCTCGTCAAGCGGACGCGGCACCGCGGCATCAAGGCCAGCTCGGGCTGCGCGTTCCACCACAACGAGATCTACATCGACAGTCACGCCACCAACTCCTACGGCATCATGGTCTACGGCCGCGATGGGGAGAACGTGGAGATCCGCGGCAACCGCATCTTCGGCACGGGCTACCACCCCATCGGCATCGGCTCGTATCAGGGCTACGGCCACGTGAAGGTGGAACAGAACTACATCCGCATGCAGGCCACCTCGCCCGAGGACCGCTGGCGCGGCGGCCAGGGCGGCGGCGACGCCCCGGAGCAGCTCCATCCCGTCAACGGCATCCGCCTCCAGAGCACGGGTAAGGACATCCTGCACACGGGCAACGTCGTGGTGGTCAAGGCCCGCGGCAAGGGGGCCATGATGCGCGGCCTGTGGATGGTGCCCGGCGAGACCAGCGGGCCAGGCCTCGTCTTCACGGACAACCGCATCAAGCTCCTCGCCGAGGACAACGAGGCCGAGGGCTACGCCCTCTCGTGCGGCGGCGCCCGCGAGCCCGGCGACGACGCCACCGTCCATCTGACCGACAACGTCGTCATCACAAACCTGTGCCACGTCCAGTTCGGCGACAACTACAGCCACGGCGGCCGCTATCGCTTCGAGGGCAACCGCTTCGTCAAGGTCGGCGAGGACCCGCGCTATCGCACGATCCGCATGGGCTGGCGCGGCTGGAAGTACGAGAGCTTCGGCCACAGGTTCATCGACACGGCCTTCGAGGGCGGCGCCAGCTTCGACAGCGTCTCCTTCGACGGCACGCGGGCCGGGCGCTACGGCTTCGCCGTCGGCTGGACGCTCGAACTCCAGACGACGCCCGACGCGAAGGTGACCCTCCGCGATGCACGGGGCGCGACCGAGTGGGCCGGCAGGGCGCCGGCCGACGGCAGTCTCGCCCTGCCGCTCACCCAGCACCATCGCACGCGCGAGGGGAAGGCCCTCGAGACCCCGCACACCGTGACCGCGGAGAAGAACGGGAAGAGCGTGACGAAGGCGGTGACGATGGACATGAGGCGACGGGTGCAGATCAGGCCCCAGGAGTGATCCTCATCTGGGCCGGGTCAGGTCGAGGCGCCTGAGCGTCGACTCCGGCGCGAGGGCGGTGGCCTTGACGCGGTCGAAGATCACTCGGTGGCCGTCGAGCCAGTCGAGGCAGTAGATCCGCTCGGGGGAGGGGGCGGTGGCCCTGACGGCGAGGGTCGTTGCGACGTCCACCACCCAGATGTCGCTCGGGCCGCGAGGGCGGCGGCGTCCGCTCCAGGTCACGTAGGCCACGCGCTTGCCGTCCCTGGAGAATGTGGGGAAGGCCTTGGGGGCGGCGTCGAACGTCAGTTGCCTGGCGTTGGTGCCGTCGGGTGCCCCGGTCCACACCTGGCCGCCGCGCACGAAGGCCAAGCGCGAGCCGTCCTTCGACCACGGGTGCC
>CBFDBL010000568.1:0-4558 GCA_965603035.1 uncultured bacterium | reverse complement strand
GCTGAGCCGCCGCGCGCGCAGCGCCAGAGGCGAAGGCGGCGTCCTCGCCGCTTGCAAGTCGGCCTCAGAAGACTCCCGAGCCGGAGCAACGCCTCCGCAGAACGCGTGCAGGAGCGTCCCGCGACGGCACGCGGCCGCTCCCGCAGCGTGACCCGGAGCCATGCCGCCCCCGTCACCAGCCTCGGGGCCGACCCCCGCAGACCCCTTGCATCATCGCCCCCGGCGCCTGCATGCGGTGATGCGGTGCCAGGCACCGCGTCACCGCCGGGTTACGGGTTCCGGGTGCCGGGTTCCGGGGGGACACGCGTCGTCGTGTCTTCTCCGACCCCTGGGACCTGGCACTTGGCACCTGCGACCTCCGGCGCTGGCATGCCCAATGCCGTGGCGCGAATCGCCCCTGACGGGGCTCTGCACGGGGGAGCGTCCTTCCCCAGGGTTCCCTTCGGTCACCCTGGGCTACGGTCCGGACGCCCCTGGCGGGGCTAACCCGCATTTCTCACCAGGTTTTGTCGTGGACGCCACAACGACATGCCAGGCAACGACAAGGGGTGAGCGCTAGAGAGAACGGACCGCTCACGGTGTCGTGACCAGCGAGTCGAGTTTCGTCTCAGGCAAGGACGCACGCGCGGCCTTCCGGAGGCGTAGCCAAGTGGCTACGTCGAGGACGGGCCGCACGGAGGACGCGGCCTGGGGCGAAAGGCGGCCGCTGGCGGCGAAAGCTGGTGAGAAATGCGGGCTAAGAGCCGCTGTCCGCGAGCGCAGCGCAGATCTGTGGGCGAAGGTGAGCCCGCGGGGAGAGGGCAGCCACTGGCGCCGGGACAGAGCGACCTCTCATGCTGGGCTCATCCGACTGAAGCGCACTTCCCGATGACGGGAAGGCGCGGGGTGCAACGCAGGCGCCGCGCCGCTAAGCGGGGCAGGTAAGGAAGGCATACCGACCTCTGGAAGTCGGTGCGAAATCCGAGGTCCTATCCCGTATCCTCCGTCTGCCTCGCCCACGCGGGCTGACCCACCGAAGTGGGGATGGGAGCGGGTCCTCGGGTCGGTCCCCTTGCCTCTGCACCCGTGCACTTCCAGAGGCCTATCCTGCCTTCTTCACCTTTGCCGAAGCCGGCTTCGTCCCCCTCGCGAAGGCGGGGCGACCTCCTGGGTTGGCTGCGCGGGACCGGGCTTCGGGCCCCGGGGTCGGGAAGTACGCTTCCGTCGGATGAGCTTCATGCTGTTTGGCGCTGGACACCACGAGAAGCGTCCGCCCGGCAGGCCCTTTCTCTGCGTCGCACGTCCTGCGCAAGAGACGTCCCCCAAGGCCGGTGGCACAGGCTTCCAGCCTGTGCGCCACGTCCAGGATGCCCGTGCCACGGTGTCTGGTGCAAGGGCAACGGAGCCGCTCGACCGTGGCGCCGGGCGCCCAGCCCGCCGCCCAACGCAGATGTCTTCGCGGAGCAGGGGGCTCTGGGAGGAGGAGGCCGCTTTGCCTGGGAAAGCGGGCCTCCCCAGTCTCTCCGCTCTCGGCGGAGGTCTATCCTCATTTGTAACAACATGTTAGCGACGGCATTTGCGCTTGACGGGCGGGGGAAGCGGGGTCTATAATACGCGGCGTGACTGCACCCGACCGGCAGTGTGCGCCCAGCCTGGGACGGCTGGCGGCGCATCCTGGGGTCCAGATCGTGCTCGGGCTGGTGGCCGTGGCGTTGGCCATCGCCGTGGGCGTCGCCTGGGGCCGGCGCAGCGTCGCGCGGGAGCGCGCGGCGCGCCGTCAGCCGCCTGCGCTGCCCGAGGCCCACCCCGTGTGGGACTCGTGGCGAGCCGCGTGGGCGGGCGACGCCGAGGCCTACTTGGCGTGCTTCGCGGCGCCGGCGCGCGAGCGGCTCGAAGCCGAGCGGGGCGCCAAGGGCCCCGATGCGTTCGCCGACGCGCTGCGAGCCCGAGGAGCCGAGGCCCTGGCCGTCGAGCTGGCCAGGCCCCAGGCGCACCCCGACGGGGGCGTGATGCTCCCGCTGACCGTGCAGCACGAGCACGACGCCGAGCGGCTCGACTACCGCGTCGTGCAGCAAGGGTCGGGGTGGAAGATCGCCGAGATCGTGTCGCGGGGCCCCACGACCGCGACGCCGCCCTACGCCGAGCGGCTCGCGCCGCCGGCACAGCAAGGAGACACCCGATGAGGCGCGGCTGGCCCCTCGCCCTGTGCGGATGCGCCCTCGCCCTGATGCTGCTCGCCGGCGCCCGGGAGGCCCGCGCCGCGAAGCGGCTCGAGGACTGCCCGATCTACCAAGCCATCACCAAGCAGCGCCGACGCGGCGACGGCAACCGCTCCGCGACCCGCTACCGCAACACCCGCCGCACCAACCTCACCACCGCCGGCCACATCACCAACGGCGTCAAGAACGTCGTCCTCGCCCCGCTCGACATCCCGCTCACCATGCGCCGCGTCGCCGCCGACAAGGGCCTGCTCGCCGGCCTCATCGGCGGCACCATCGAGGGCCTCGGCAACGGCATCGACCGCATCGTCGGCGGCACCACCGAGGCCATCGCCGCGCCCATCCCAGGCGTCCGCGCGCCCACCTACCGACGCAGGCTCGGAGGCAGCACCTCCGGCTCCGACTCCCTGGCCTACGACATCGTGGACAACATCATCAGATCGAGATAGCGATGAACCGCCCCCTGCTCGCAGCCGTCGTCGTCGGGATGGCCCTGGCTGGCCTGTGGGCCAGCGCCTGGGCCGAGGCCCCGCCCGTTCCGCCGCCCAGCCTCCCCGCCACCGGCCCGCTCGTCCGGGCCGGCCGCGGCGTCAAGAACATCGTCATCTCGCCCCTCGAGATCCCCGCCACCATGCGCCGAGTCGCCACCGAGCGCGACCCCTTCTTCGGCCTCTGGGCTGGCGGACTCGAGGGACTCGGCAACGGCCTCTCACGCCTCGCCGCCGGCGTCGTCGAGCTCCTCACCGCGCCCATCCCAGGCCACACGCTCCCCTTCTACACCAAGCGACTCGGCGAGCGAGCCAGCCCGCCCACCGGCCTCCCCAGGGGCCTCACCAAGCCCTGACGCGCGCCAGGCCGCTACCATCCACTTCCCCGCTCGACCCGCGCTTCCCTCCCGCCCGTTCAGCGCGTGGCGATCCTGACGATCGTCAACGAATGGGGCGGCAGCGTGACGGCGCCTCGAGTGAACGCGATCTTCCTTTTCTCCGGCACGACGCGGTCGGGGTGGTCCACATCGTTGTAAGCCTCGGGCGACTCGCCGGCCAGGATCGTCGCATCGAACGTGCCGTCAGGCAAGGCGGCGCCGATGCGGACGGTGCAGGCCGCGGCCTTGTCGGGGTGGCGGTTGATCAGCGCGATCGACCAGCGCTCGCCCGATGCGTCCACCGTGGCGATGGCGTCGGCGCCGGGGATCGAGCGCTTGCCGCGGGCGAGCGGTGCCGCTTGCACGTCGAGCTTCGCGACGCGGTCCTCGAGCAGGTTGGCGTACATCGCCAGGGTGTGGAAGGTGGTTCGCTTGACGATGCCCTCGGGATGCACGTAGAGCGGGCCGCGTGTGTTGACGATCGGGGCGATGTTGGCCATGCCCACGTCCTCGCAGTGGCGCAGGCAGGCGTTGAGGAACGACGCGGCGAACAGCGCGTCAGCCATCGTGTACTGCCTGGCGATCGCGTTGATGTCTCGCTTGCCGATCAGCTCGGCGGCGGCCTGGTCGTTGGGGTCGACCGCCTTCTTGCGCGGGAAGCCCGGGTGGTGCCAGCCGCGCAGGTTCCACTCATCGAAGGCGATCTGGATGCGACCGCGGCAGCCGGCCTCCTCGAGGATCTCGATCACGGCGCTGATCGTTCGCTCCGGCCCCTCCGAGTGCATGATGCACGTCAGGTAATCGGGCATCGCGTTCCGCCGCCAGTAGCCCAGCCAGTAGCTGTGCACCGCCACGTAATCGAGGTGCTGGCCGGCCGCCTCGAGCAGCGGGAGGGTCCACTTCCGGTTCGCCGTGGCCGCGGCGGCCAGCTTGATGCTCGGATCGACGGCCCGCATCAGCTCCGCCGACCTGCGGACCAATGGACCCCATTGTGCCGGGCTTCTCCTGCCGATCTCGTGGCCCCCCCAGTTCTCGTTGCCGATGCTCCAGTAGCGGACCTTCAGCGGCTCGTCGTGTCCGCCGGCCTCGCGCATCGCCGCGCAGTCACCTTCGGTGCCGTTGCAGTACTCGACCCACTGCTTCATCTCCTCGGGCGTGCCGTTGCCGGCGTTGGTGCAGATGTACGGCTCGCACCCGACCAGCCTGCACCATGCGACGAACTCATCGGTGCCGAACGTGTTGGGGTCGGTCACGCCCCACACCGGATCGGGGACGGGCGTGCGCGTCGTGCCGACGCCGTCTCGCCAGTGGTATCCGCTGGCGAAGCACCCGCCGGGCCAACGCACGACCGAGAGCTTCAGCTCCTTCATCGCCTCGACGACGTCCTTGCGGAAGCCGCGCTCGTCCGACAGGGGCGAGCCCGGCTCGAACAGCCCGCCGTAGATCTGCCGGTGGAAGTGCTCGATGAACCCGCCGAAGAGCATCGGGCTGTAGG
>CBFDBL010000567.1:0-4572 GCA_965603035.1 uncultured bacterium | reverse complement strand
TGTCCGACGTGTCGCCCATGTCGATCCACCTGGCTCGTCGCGTGTTGCCGCCTCCCTCTTCGCGGATCTGGTGTTTGGTGAGCGCCTTGCTCCAAAGACGCACGTCGTCGACGGCGCCCTTGAGGAACTGCATGGGCTTGCCGGCGTTGCGCTGGCCGCCGATGCTCAGCGGCGCTGCCGTGTTCGGCAGGCGCGTGCCTAGCGCGGCCTCGCCCTCCTGCTTGCCGTTGACGTAGATGCGCCCTCGGCCGCGCTCGACGACCGCGGCGATGTGACACCAGGCCCCCGGCGTCGGCCGGGTGGTGGCCTTCACCGTCCGCCAGTCGCCGGCGCGGACGTAGAGCGTCGGCAGGTCGTCCTTGTCGATCATCAGGCCCCACTCCCGCTGGTTGCGGGCGTAGACGTTCTTGCCCACGATCATCTGCTGGCCGCGCCCCAGCGCGTCCACCTTGATCCACGCGGTGACGGTGAAGGCCCCGTGGGAGAAGTCGAGGCTCTTCGCGTCGGGGACCTCGACGATGTCATCGACGCCGTCGAGGCCCAGCGCCTTGCCCTTGACGCCCGGCGCGAATCGCGCGCCGCCCAGCAGCGTGCCGTGGTTGCCCTCGCCCGATGCGTCTTCGAGCCGACCGTCCTCGGCGCCGTCGCAGGGCCAGTGGCCGACGAGCTTGCCTGGCGGCGGCTCGGGCAGCGGCTCCCAGCGGAGCGCGCGGAGCGGGATGATCGACAGGCCGCAGTCCTCCTTGCTGATCGAGTAGACGACGTAGAGCTTGCCGTCGTGCTCGTGGGCGTAGGGGTAGGACCACTGCCGTGCCTTGGCGCGGCCGCCGAGGGGCGCCTTGCTCGGGCCGAAGCGGACCTTCCACACGCGGCTGAAGGCCTCCCCGCCCGGCCTGCCGACGGCGATGACCAGGGTGTCGCGCTGCGGCATCCCCTTGGCCGGGAAGTTGGAGACGAGGTAGCGCTGCCCTGTGCTCAGGACGCCTGCGTAGGGCTTCGCGTCGCTCATCGGGTAATTGCTGACGCGGCAGGGCGACCAGGTCCGGCCGAAGTCGTCGCTCTCGGCGACCAACGCAAGCTTGGGGCTGCGTGGCCGGACGATGGCGAGCACGTCCCTGCCGTCGGGGATGACGGTCGTCTCGGCGAAGCTGGTCGAGATGCCCTTGGGCATCGGGATGCTCACCGTGTCCCACTTCAGCAGATCGTCGCCGTGGCTGATCATCACGCGGGGCAGGACGGCATCCCGGCTCGGCCCGGCGGTGATCCAGTTGCCGTCGGCCATGCGCAGCGGCTCGGTGCAGGGCCAGCAGTCGTGGCCGACGATGCCGCGGGACTCCCACTTGCCCGTCTGCTCGTTGAGCATGAAGGCCTCGGCCCTCAGACCGGCGAAGGGCTTGCCCGGCCCGACGCCCCATCGCGCGGCGAACGCCCAGAGCTGGCCCTTGTGGGACAGGAAGGGCGCGTGGCTGTGTCGCTCCGCCGTCTCCTGGAAGCCAGGCGCGATGACCTCGACCTCCGACCAAGTGAGGCCCCCGTCGGTCGAGCGGCGTCCCCGCACCGACTCCAGCGCGCTGTTCTCGTCCACCGGGCTGTTCGCCCAGCAGGCGAAGAGCGTGCCCGCGTGCTCGACGATCGACGCCCCGTGCAGGAACTGGTCCACGCCCTTCGTCGCGCGGTGCACGCGCACGTGGGTCACGGCGTCCAGCCACGGGATGTCCTGCACCCCGGGGATCGGCGGCCCCGACCAGAGCTCGAAGGGCTTGTCCACGGCGAAGGCTGCCTCCACGCACAGGGCAAGGCATAGCACGGCGGCGAGGATGCGCGATGCGTGATGCGTGACGCGTGACCAGCGAAGAGGAAGCGGGCCTGTCATCTGGGGCGAAGGCTCCGGTATGTCCTATCTGTCCTATAGGTCCCATCGTCCCCGGAGGGACGCCTACGGCTCCCGTCCGCCCAGGAACCCCTCGTGGAAGAAGACGGGCTCGTAGCCCTGCTCCGTCACCCAGCGGATGGCCGCGTCGAGGCGGTCGAAGTGGTCGGCGACGTAGTTGCGGTAGAAGGGCCAGAAGTACTGCTCGTGGGTGAACAGGTCCATGATCTCCGCCGTGTTCGGGTCCTCGGCCAGCGGCGCGAGGGTCGGCACGATCTGCGCGAGCGGCACCGTGTTGCACACGATGTCCACCCGCGAGAAGACGATGCCCGTCTCGAAGTCCACGAGCGCGTCGTGGCGGCTCATGTACTCGGAGCGCTCGTCGTCGAGCAGGTAGTTGACGTCCCAGCCCCACGGCCTCGGCGCGAAATAGCCGCTGAGGGCGCGGACGCCCACCTGGGCGAGGGCCGCGAGCGCGTCGGGCTGCACCATCCCCCAGTGGATGACGGTGGGCAGCGCATAGGCCTCCTCGCCGGCGAAGCGATGGATCTCCTCCTCGACTCTGCTCAGGTCGGCGAGCAGCTTGCTCGCGGGGGCGTGCTGGTAGGGGCGGTCGGGCTCGTTCGCATGTGCGTGGAAGGCGAGCCGGAGCCAGGCGGCGTTGTCGCGCCACTCGCCGCGGTAGCGGTCGGGGAAGTCGGGCAGGGCGAAGTCGTCCCCCGTCGTGTCGTAGATGTTGCAGGAGAACTTGGTGCCGTAGCGCTCGTGGAGGTCGCGCAGGCCGGCGAGGTAGAAGCACTCGAAGAGCGAGGCGGGCCGCTTGCCGGCGACGTCGCGCAGGAAGAAGCTGTTGTCGTCGAGCGAGAAGCGGTAGCGCGGCCTCGAGTGGCGGTCCCACACCACGCGGACGCGGTGCTCGGCCTGGCCGCGGGCGCCGCTGGCGGTCGCGATGAGCTCGGTCTCCCGCTCGCGGAGGACGACCTGGGCGTGGAAGGCGGTGCCCGCGCGCCGCGCCGGCTCGCCGTTGACGTAGACCCTGTCGCGCACCCGCGCGGTGCCGCGCACGGCGATCCTCAGCCCGCCTCCCACGGCCTCGCCGTGCCGATGGTTCAGCACGGCGCCGTGGAAAGGACACGCGATCGTAACCATGCGGACCGGCTCCTCAGGCGATCCGTCAAGGTGGGCTCGAGTCCTGCGAGGCCGCTTCACCGTGCGAGCAGAGCCTATCCCTTATGTGGCGAATCTGCCGGGCCACCAGGATGCCAAGGAGGCCGGCTGGCGCGAGCAGGACCAGATCGACGCACCCTGCCAAGTGCCAGCGGCAGTAGGCCGTCATGCCCGGTGGCGCTTCCGTGAAGATGTGTCCCCGGGCGAGTAGGACGAGGAAGACGAGGCCCAGACTGACGATCCCCAAGAACAGGACGTGTGCCGCCTTGGACGACCGGCGGAACGGCGAGACTGCCCAGGGGAAGAACTGGACCAGCTCGACCGTCGCGCGTGGGTCATCTCCTTGGGCGAGCCGGTGCTCGAGGGTGGCTGCGAGCAGCCGGAGCCTCGAGTACAGCAGAAACACCAAGGTCGTGAACAACACGCCATACGCCAGGGAGAACGAGCCCTTGCCTAGCAGGACCTTGAAGACTTCCACGTCATCAGGGAGCGCACCCGTACTGAACCAGCTAGCCGCCGAGTGAAGGAAGAAGTACCCGAGTGTCAGCAGGTACAGATTGACCAGGTTCCTGATGCTCTTGAGTGAGTCGACGACGTAACCGTCCATCTCAAGGCCCCCCTACACACTGGCAGTGGTCGGCCGCCATGCACGAAGGGGAGAATAGCGACACACCCGGCGCCTGTCAAGGGGCACGGCTGAGGCTGGAGAGAACGACGGGCGGCAGGCAGGCCGTCCCCCCACACAGGGATCTCCAGCCCGCCCTCGGCGGCCTCGCCGTGCCGATGGTCGAGCACGCCGCCGTGGAAGGGGTGGGTGATGCGGGCCATGGCAAAGCTCCTGCGACAGCGTCCCTCGCTCAGCCTCGTCGCAAGATAGCGGCCGCCCGGACAGGAGTCGAGCGGAGGCGGGTCAAGGCTCGGTCCAGAAGAGCCGACGGGCTCCGCGCAGGCCGCACTTCTGGTAGCGGTGGTAGGCCTGGGCCGCGGCCTCGTGGCACTGGGCGGGCGTGCCGCCGGCCAGCCAGGCCCGCAGGGCGGCGTCCAGGGTGTAGGCCTCGGGCGCCATGAACCCCGTGGTCAGCAGCAGGCCGTGGGCGCCGACCCGTTCCAGAGGGCGCTCGAAGTAGCCCCGGCTCTTGCACGCGAGCACGATGGCGCTGCGGGGCGCCGCACCCCGCGCCGGCGCAGGCGGCTCGGGGAGCGTGAAGTCCATGAGGCCGTTGTGCCCCACGTAGGCCACCACGTGGGAGGCCCCCCCGGCGCGGAACGTCACGGCGCGTCCCCGGCTGCGGACGCGCCACGTCTCGATGCCGTGCCCGGCGGCCAGGTGCAGGAAGCGGCCGATCGCATCGCGGATGCGTCGCCCGTCCCACGCCTCGGCCACGAGGTAGGCCGCGGCGCTCGCGCCCGCCCCGCGGGCGACGTCGCGCTCGACGACGAGGCGCGCCACGACCCCGTCGGGCACCCGGCTGTCGCACGGCACGGGCCGCCAGCCCGCATCGCGGGTGAGGTAGGTGCGCAGGCCGTAGCGGGCG
>CBFDBL010000566.1:0-4578 GCA_965603035.1 uncultured bacterium | reverse complement strand
GCCTCGGTCCACAGCCGCAGGCCGATGAGGTAGTGGATGAGCGCGGGCGGCACGGAGCGGTCGGCGGCGCCGCGGAGGGCGGCGTCGTCGGCCTCGGCGAGCAGGTACGCGGCGGCGACGAGGTAGAGGCTGCCGTCGTCGGCGACGTCGCGGAGGCTCTGCCACTCGGCGATGGCTCGCTCGGGGCGTGCGAGCTCGGTGGCGACGCAGGCGGCCCGCAGGTGGCCCTCGGCGTCGCCCGCTGCGGCGTGGTGCTCGAGGGCCTCGGCGAGCCGGTCCACGCGGAGGCAGGCGTCGCCGAGAGCCAGGGCCATGGCGGAGCGCGCCGACGGGCTGTCGTAGGCCTCGTAGACGCCGCGGTACTGCTCGAGGAGCGCGCGGGTGTCCTCGTCCTGGGGGTCGAGCGCGGCGAGCTTCGCGGCGATCTGTGCGACGGCCTGCTCGGGCAGCGGGTGGCGGCTGTGGGCGTACTGGGCGAAGAAGGCGAGGGCGTCGCCGAGCCTGCCCGCGTCGGCGGCGGCGGCGATGGCCCGGGCGGCGGCGGGCGCCACGGCCTCGTTGCGGTAGGCGAGGTAGGCGTCCCTGGCCTTGTCGAACTCGCCCGCGGCGGCGTGGTAGGCCACGAGCCGCGCGGCCGCGGCGGCGAGGCCGGGGTGGAGCACGCCGAAGTGGTTGCGGCAGTGGACGAGCAGGCGGAGCGCGTCCTCGGGCTTCTCGCCCTCGAGCGCCTTGCCCGTCGCCTCGACGAAGAGCGTCGCGAGCGCCGGGTCGGCGGCGCCGGCGCCGAAGACGCTGTCGATGGCGATCGGCTTGAGCACGTCGCCGCGCGCGACGAAGGCCTTGCCGAGCCGGATGGCCGGCCCCCTGGCGCCGAGCAGGGCGTCGCGGCGGTCGGGGAAGCTCTCGGCGGCGAGGCGGAGGACGTCGAGCGCGCCGTCGAGCTGGCCGGCGTCGGTCGCCTTGTGGACGGCCGCGACGAAGACGGGCGCGAGCCTGGGGTCGGGGAAGGCGGCGTAGAGCTCGGCGAGGCGCGGGAAGAGGCCCGCGGCGCACAGCGCGTTGGCGGTCTCGACGGCGGCCTGGGTGATGGCGGGGCTGGCGAGGGCGCGCTCGTGGGCGAAGTCGAGGAACGCGAGGGCGTCGCCGTGCTGGCCGCGGCGGAGCGCCAGGCGCGTGGCGCGCGCGAAGGCGTCGCTGAGCGCGGGCGTGGGGTAGGCCTCGTAGACGTCCTGGACCTTGGCGAACTGGGCGTGGTCGCAGAAGCCCTCGGCCAGCAGGCGCACGCTCCTGGCCAGGGCGGCCTCGAGCGCCGGCGCGCGGAGCGCCGCGACGAGGCCGTGCAGGGTGGCGCGCTCGGGGCCGAACACGCCGGCGCGCAGCACCGTGAGCGCCTCGTCGTAGGCGCGGTTCGCCACCATGTCGGCCAGGTGCTTCGGGAACTGCCACACCCACGCCCTGTCGACCGTCTGCCCGCTCGACCCCATGCGGCTCAGCGCCCTGGCGGCGTCGCCGAAGTGGCTGAGGCGGCCGCTGACGAAGAACTGGTGGAGGCGGCTGCGCGCGAGCAGCGCGGGCGCCTGGTCGTGCTGGATCCGCGCGGCCCCCTCCTCGATGCGCAGCAGCAGGTCGCGCGCCTGCGGATCGCGGCCCTCGACCTGGAGCGAGCGGACGATGCCGAGCCGTGCCTCGAGGCCCTCGTAGCTGCCGGCGTAGCCCTGCGCGATCTTCTCGCACACGTTGCGGGCCTCCGCGAAGTTGCCGTCGCGGAACAGCTCCTCGGCGGCGCGCAGCGGCGTGGTCTTGCGCGGCGGAAACTCCTGGCGGACCGAGAAGCGGTGGACCCGCAGGTGGGTGCCCTCGGTGAACAGGCCTGCGGGGAAGTCGCGCCCGAGCCGGCGCGGGAGCGTGAGCTCGCGGTAGGCCAGCTCGCGGCGCAGGTCGCCCACGTCGGACTCCACGACGACGTCGAAGCCGATGGACGAGCGGGTGACGGTCACCTGGTAGGGGATGTCGGGCTGGAGCGGCGGGCAGGCGACCTCGGCGACCTCCTGGCGGCGGTCCATGAGCACGAGCCGCCACCGGCGGCGCCCGTCGAGCGAGACGCGGTAGCTGCGCTGCCAGGCCGCGCCGAGGAAGCAGCCGACGACGGGGCTCGGCTGCGGCGAGCCGTCGCGGCGCGGCGGCACGGTGAGCTCGAAGCGCACGGTCACGTTGCCCGTGAACCGCTTGCGGGTGCGGACCGCGGCGAGCGCGCCGGCGGAGGCCTCGAGGTAGCCGGCCCGGGTCTGCCACGGCCCGCGCTCGACGACCCAGCGCTCGCCGAGCTGGCTGCGGCCGAAGGCGTCCTCGAACATGGTCTTGACGGTCGGCCGCTCCTGCTGCTCGATGGCCTGGTGGGCCTGTGCGGTGGCCTTGCGCGCGGCGGCCTCGCGCTCGTTGGCGATGCGCTGGTCGATGTCGCCGACCTGCTGGCGGACCACGGCGCGGGCCGCGAGCCCGATGACGAGGATGGCGACGGCGGCGAAAACGGCGCTGCGGTGCTTGCGCAGCGCCTTCCACGAGCGGTAGAACAGCCCCGCGGGGCGGGCCGTGATGGCCTCGCCGCCGATGAAGCGCCGGATGTCGGCGGCCAGCGCGCCCATCGTGCGGTAGCGGCGGTCGGGGTTCTTCTCCATCGACTTGAGCACGACGGTCTGGACGTCGCGGTGGATGCGCGGGTTGAGCTTCTTGGGCGGCACGGGGTCGTCGTTGAGCACCTGCATCAGCGTGCCCATCATGGTGTCGCCGGAGAACGGCGGCCGCCCCGTGAGCATCTCGTAGAGCACGGCGCCGAGCGCGTAGATGTCGGCGCGCGGGCCCACCCGCAGGCTCTCGCCGCTCGCCTGCTCGGGCGGCATGTACGCCGGCGTCCCGACCGTCGTGCCGGTGCGGGTGAACTTGGTGTCGGAGTCGAGCTGCTTGGCGAGGCCGAAGTCCATGATGTGGACGCCGCCGTCGGGGTCGATCATGATGTTCGAGGGCTTGATGTCGCGGTGGACGACGCCCTGTCGGTGTGCGTAGTCGAGGGCCTCGGCGACCTCGTGGGTGACGTCGAGCGCGCGGCGGGTCGTGATCTCGCCCTCGGCGACCAGGTCGCTGAGCGGCCGGCCCTCGATGTAGTCCATCGTGTAGTAGTGCTTGCCGTCGTAGACGCCCACCTCGTGGATCGGCACGATGGCGGGATGGCGGAGCCGCGCCGCGGCCTGCGCCTCGCGCTGGAAGCGCGCGACCTGCACCTCCGTCGCCAGGTCCCCCGCGATCAGCACCTTGAGCGCGACCACCCGCTTGAGCACCCGCTGGCGCGCCTTGTAGACCACGCCCATGGCCCCGCGGGAGATCTCCTCGAGGATCCGGTAGTTCCCGAAGGTCCGCCCGCGGTAGTCGGCGGGCGGCGGCGACGGTGGCACGCCCGCGCTCGTCTTCGTCTCGACGTCGATATTGTGATGGGGATTGCACCTCGGGCAGGTCGGCGGCCCGCCGTCGCCCGCCGGCACCAGCCGGCCTCCGCACCGAGGGCACTGCTTGTTCGCCATAGCCGACCGATCGCCTGTCAGGGGCCGACGGCCCGCGTCCCGCCGCGGGCCTCACCGTCGCACAGCGCCATTATAGCAGCCCCTCCGGCGGTGTTCCACACGGAATCCCGCGCGGCTGGGCGGTTGCCCTCAGCCGCGCCGTCGCCTGTTGTGGCGAGAGTGGGGCGGTCACTCACCGTCTTCGCGGATGGCACCGGCCTTCGGCGGCGCCGGCCGCGCCGCCGCACGCGGCCAGCGGATGGAGCCGGCGATGCGGAAGCCGACGTTCCCTTGGGAGAAGCCTGCACGGTTGTTGCCCCGCTTCGCCGAACGGCATGCCGCGGGCCCATCCCCTGCTGAGCCGCCACGGAAGACGCGGTCGCGCCCTGTGCTGGGAACCTGAGGATCAGTCCGGGCGCCCGGTCCATAGGGCGCTACCCCATCAGCAGTCCACTCGTAGACGTTGCCGTGCATGTCGTGGAGGCCCCACGCATTCCCTTTCTTCCTGCCCACCGGCTCACTCACCCCAGGCCTCTGATTGTCCTTGTACCAGCCATAGTCGCCGAGAAGCCTGGGGTCGTCACCGAAGCAGAACTGGCTCGCCGTTCCCGCCCGGCAGGCATACTCCCATTCCGCCTCGGTCGGGAGGCGGAAGCGCAGCTCGCGGCGCTTCGCGGTGAGCTTGCTCGCGAAGGTCTGGCAGTCGTCCCAGGTAACACCGCCATTGGGCCTGTCGGCATCAGCGGGCGCCGGCGGCTCGGCTTGCATGAGGGCGCGCCATTGCGCGCGCGTGACCTCGTACTTGCCGAGCCAGAAAGGCCTCGTCAGCCGCACGCGGTGCTGCGGACGCTCTCTGCCGTACGCGTCCGCCTTGCCTCCATACATCTCCACCAACTCCTCGATGGTGGGCTTCTCGGGGCTGCCCATCATGAACTCGCCGGCGGGGATGACGACGAGGGTGAGCTTGACGCCGTTGCCGAGATCGATGTCCTGCTCGACGGGCACGCCGAGGGCCTTGGCCGTCTCG
>CBFDBL010000565.1:0-4593 GCA_965603035.1 uncultured bacterium | reverse complement strand
CTCCGTCACAGGTCTCTTACGCCCCTGAAGGGGCTGCCCTGGGGTGGCGCCGCGACCCCACGGCTCACGCCGTGGGCTACGCTCTTCCGCCCGCAAGCGGGCTGGCCAAGCCCTGTCTCGACGCCATTCGTCCCATAGGTCCTATCCGAAACGTCGCGTGCCCGCCCACCGACCACCGCTTCCAGGAGCTCTCGGCCATGCGCACCCGGCCACGGGTCGTGACGATCAGCGACCACGTCGACTGCCCGACCGGCTTCGGCACCCAGCACCGGCTCGTCGCGACGGCGCTCGCGCGCGCCGGGTACGACGTCCACAGCCTCGGGCTGTGGGACACCCGCCCCCTGGAGGAAATGGGGACAGGTACCATTTTCACCCGCTACCCCGGCGGCCAGGGCGCGGCGGACCACCGCGAGGCGTGGGCGATGTACCGCGAGCTGCTGCGACCCGACCTGGTCGTCTCGCTCGGCGACGGCGCGACCTTCGCCCACCTCAACGACGCCGAGCGCGCCTTCGCCTGGTGCCACTGGCTGCCCGTCGACGCCGAGCCCTACCCCGAGCGCGACCGCGGGCGCATGCTCGCCTACGATCACCTCGTGCTCATGTCCCACTTCGGGCTCGAGCTGGTCCGGCCCCACCTCGAGGGGCGCGTGCCGCTCCACCTGATCCCGCACGGGGTGGACCTCGCGGCGTTCCGCCCGCACGGCGACCCGCTGGCGCTGCGGCGGCGCTGGGCCAAGCGGCTGGGCGTCCGCTTGCGGGCCGAGGACTTCGTGCTCATCTCGCGCGACACGAACCAGTGGCGCAAGCAGCTCCCCCTGCTGCTCGACGCGCTGGCGCGGCTGCCGCGCGACGTGAAGCTGATTCTCCACTGCCGGCCCGTCGCGCACGCGGCCGCGCGGGGCTGGGATCTCGCGCATCTGGCATCGAAGGTCTACGGCGTCGGCGACCGCGTGGCCTTCACCGGCGAGGGGCAGAGCCGCCCGACCTTCACGCCGCGCGAGCTGGCCGAGCTCGAGAACCTCGCGGACCTCCGGGTCTCGGCCACCCAGGGCGAGGGATTCGGCATCCTGACCATCGAGGCCATGGCCTGCGGCACCCCGACCGTCATCACCGACTGCACGACGTCGCGCGAGCTGGTCCGGGGCATTGCCGATGGCGCCCGAGCGGCCGGGGGCCGGATGCCAGATCGCCTCGACCCGTTCGGCGACGCGGGCGCGCTCGTGAGGGTCGCCGCGTGGACGGTCGAGCAGGAGCGCCACCTGCTGCGGCCCGTGCTCGACACGGCCGACCTCGCGGCCAAGGTGCTCGCCTTCCGCAACGACCGCGGCCGGCTCGCGCGCTGCGCCGAGGCCGGCCTCCGACGGGTCGTCGCCGCCTACACGGCCGAGCACGTCGCGCGCGAATGGGTCGCCCTCGCGCGGCGCGTCCTCGCCGAGCGCGAGGAGGCGCGCCCCGCAGGGGATAGGACCCATAGGACCGATAGGACGGATAGGACCTCGAGGACCGGGCCATAGGCCGGCTCGGGGCGCTGCCTGCCCATAGGTCCCATAGGCCCCATAGGTCCTATTCGTCCCGGGGCAGGCCCTCCCCCGACGCTCTGTCCACCCCATTCCTGCCTGGAGGCTTCCGCCATGAGAACCGAGCCCTTCGACGCCCACCCGACCGAGCTCCAGGTCTGGGCCGTGCGCTCGCGCGCGCCCTTCGGCCTCGGCTGGCGCGCGTGGGCCGGCTTCCTGTTCGGCCTCGCCATCCGCGCGTTCACGGCGCGGCACGGCGGCCGCTACTCGCACCTGCTGCTGCGGCTCGGCGACGCGATCTGGGAGGCCGGCGCCAGCGGCATCCGCGAGGGCCACGCCGTCGAGTACCGCGACGCCCGCTACGTGGTGGACGTCTATGCGGTGGCGCTGGAGCCGGCCGGCCGCGAGCGGGCGCTCGCGTGGGTGCGGGCATCGGAGGGGGTGCGGTACGACTGGGCGCAGCTCGTGCGGATCGCGCTGGCCGAGCTGGGCCAGGACCCCGACGGGTGCTTCGTGCCGGACTTCGGGGACGCGTGGCTGATCTGCTCGGAGTTCGTGGCGCTGGCGTGCCGCGCGGGCGGGCTCGACGTGACGGGTGCGACGCCGCTGTGGCGTTGGACGCCCGACCACATCGTCGCCGCCGCTCGCTCGGGCCTGGTCGCGCGCCGCGGCCGGCTGGGGTGGGGACAGGCCGTCGCGCAGGCCACGGCAGGACTGCCCCGCACGGCGTGCATGGCTGGCCTGTGAGGCTGCTGCTCCGTGTGACGCGGCAGCGGTGCGGTCACTTCACGTCGGCGGGTACCCTCGTCTCGATGCCGATGACGCCAGGCTTCTTGGTCGCCTCCGCGTCGCCGGCAGGCGCCTTCATCGTGTCGGCGGGGAAGGTCGTCGGGATCCCGGGGAGGCCGGGCGGCTCGCGCTTCCCGGCCGCGGTCGCGGCATCGGCACCCGAGTGCGGGGACGGCGTGAGCCAGGTGGTGGAGGCCTTCGGGCCCGGCGCCGCGGTGGTGGGTGTGAGGGCGGCGGTTCCTGGCTTGCCCTCCGCACGTGTCGGCAACATCGAGGGCTGGCCCTCGGGCTCACAAGCGGAGAGCAGCAGGGCCGCCGCGGCCAGAACGGTGATGGCGCAAGCAGATGCTCTCATAGGGCGGCTCCTTTCCTGTTGGCCAGCCGATCACCCGTTGCCGGGGGGCGGAGGCTCGGCCGCATCGTCCCGCGGGGGGTCGGCTGGAGCCGCGGGGCTGGCCTTCGAAGCTCCCCGAATCAGTCGCGGCGGGTTGACCAGGTAGAGGATCGCGAACACGGCGAGAGCGCCCCCGGCCATGACTCCGCTGGCATGTTTGAACTCGAGGTACCCGGGAATGGGTGCCGCGAACGCGGCCCCCGCGAGCGCCAGAAGCACACGGAACACCCAGAGCTGGAAGGGCGACGGGTGGGGGATCCTCACCGCAATCACCAGGATCACAACGAACAGCGACAAGCCCGAGACGAGAAGTGTGTCAAGCAGGTAGCGCGGTGGGCCGTTGTCGTTGTCGCGCTTGATCCCGAGTGCCTCTCTCAGGACGGGATCCCTCGGCTCGTGGATGCTCCGGTACCCCTTGTCGATGAGCGCCCAGCCCGACTTCACACGGTCTCGCACGGCCTCGTCGCGAGTGCGCTTCCACACGATGGCGTTGGCGAGACACTCGAGATACTGCACGTGGCAGCGGACATGATGCTCGATGAGCCAGCTTGCCCTCTGTCTCGTGTAGTGTGGGCTGGTTCGCGCGAGCGCCTCGTCGAGGTGCGGGCGTGCGAGGCCGAGCTCGCGCAGTGCGCTCCTGGCGTGCGCCAGGCTCTGGCTGCCCACCTTGGGACCGCCCGGGCCGCCGTCGAGCGCGGCTTGACAGATGGCGAGCCACACCTCGATGTACGCGATGGCGCGGTGGCGAAGGGCCCTGACGTGCGGTGGCAGGCCCGCGGCGTCGATCTCCTGAAGGTCGTCGGCGTACTGCCTGGCCTGCTCGCGGGCGGCCGTAGCCTCCGGCGACTTCGGGAACTCGACCGCCGTGTACATCCGACCCTTGAACTCGTCGCCGAGCTTGAGCAGGATCTGGCGGAACGCTGCATCCGGATCGCTTGGTTCCCCGGCCTGAGCCGCCGAGCCTGCCCACAGCGTGAGCAAGGTGAGCGCGGGAAATGCCCAGGGTAGCGCGAAGGCTGCCATCCAGCAGGCGCGCCGCGGTTCTCGGTGCATCGATGCCCTCCCAAGCCCGCCCCCGAGCTCTACTACAGCGTGGTATTCCGCCTCCCCGCGCTTCTCACTTGCCGGTAGTCTACTCCTCGGGGATCGGGCCGTCAAGGGTTCCCGGGCGGGCCTGGGCCTTCTGACAGCCGACGGCTCCCGCAGCCGCGTCAGCAGCAAGCCAGGAGCCGGCGGATGAGGAGGCCCAGAGCGAGACCGAAGGAGAAGCTCACGAGGGTGCCGCAGAGCACGTACCCCGCATACTCGCGCCCCTCCCTCGTCTCGCTGAAGCGGATGATCGTCTTGGCGAGGATGATGAACCCCACGGTCGTCAGCTCGCCGAGGAGCACGAACGTGACGATGAGGAACCCCTCGAGCCAGCCGATCGGGGCGCAGGCACCCGCAGTCCCCACGAGAGTGGGAGGCGGGGCGGCGTGTGCGTAGGGGCGGGGATGACGCGGTCCACGAGCCAGCCGACGCCGAGAGTGGCGAGCGGACAGCCGAGCAGGAGGACGAGCACATCCAGGAGCGAGTCAATCCTTCAGCCATACCGCGGTAGAGCCCCGGGCCAACATCCCAGGCCATAAGCCTCTGGGCCTATAGTCTCCCACATAAGCCCATGGGCTTATGGCCATCGGGCGGAGCTGATTGATATCGCAGTTACGTAACTCCGATATCTATCTCGCGCGGCCCTCTTCGTCTCCGTTGAAGCCTGCGCGAGCACCTCAGACAAGCCTCTAGGCCTATAGTCTCCGACATGAGCCTATGGGCCTATGGCCATCGGGCGGAGCTGATTGATATCGCAGTTACGTAACTCCGATATCTATCTCGCGCGGCCCTCTTCGTCTCCGT
>CBFDBL010000564.1:0-4602 GCA_965603035.1 uncultured bacterium | reverse complement strand
GCCTTCATCAAGGCCAGTCCTGCCGACGAGCCGTTTCTCGCCTACGTGCCCTACACCGCTCCACACTCGCCGCTCCAGGCGCCCGAGAAGTACCTGGCCATGTACCCTCAACTGCCCGAGAAGCCGCGGGCCTATGCGGCCATGGTGACGGCCATGGACGAAGGGATCGGCGAGATCCTCGCGGCGCTCGATGAGCGAGGCGTGGCCGACGACACCTTCGTGCTCTTCTTCAGCGACAACGGCGCGGGCATCGGCGGCAACAACAGCCCGCTCCGAGGGCGCAAGGCCACAGTCTTCGAGGGCGGCGTCCGCGTCCCCGCGGCCGTGCGCTGGCCCACGGGCGGCCTGAGCGACGGACGCAAGGTCTCGTGCCCCATGGGCTCCATCGACGTGCTTCCCACGCTCATGCGCATCGCCGGCGTCAGAGACCACCAGGGGAAGCCCCTCGACGGCATGGACGTGCTCGATCAGATGGCCGGCAAGGCCAAGCCACCCGAGAGGCCGTGGTTCTCCTACGTCGGGTACGGCACCAAGGACCAACTGGCCGTCATGGAGGGCGACTGGAAGCTCATCTACGTCGGCCCGCGCATCCTCGAGACTGAGGACCCGCTCCGCGACGGCCAGATCCACCTCTTCCGCATCCTCGACGACCCCAACGAGCAAACCGACCTGGCGGCCAAGCACCCCGAGGTGGTCGGCCGCCTGCTCGCGAAGCTCAAGACGTACCGCTCCTGGCACGGCAAGACCTGCCTTCTCGACGAGACCGCGACCCGCGAAGGCTTCAAGGCACCCAAGGACTGGACGCTCCCGGGCACTCAGCTCGACGAGCCGGAGGGGTGAGCTGAGAGGTCACACTGGTGGCAGGCAATGAGTGCATGGCGCCGTGCGCCCAATTGGGAAGCTGCCGCAGGCCGTCAGAGATCCCGGCAGGTACTACGGGGCCTCCAATGCCTCCGACCGAGCCCGGCCAATGGGGCGAGGCGGCCGCATCAGGTGGACACCTCTCTTCGCTGGGCCGCCCGTCCACGTTCCTGGTAGGGCGCAAGATCCGCGGCCTATGCTACCACTGGCGGGAAGGGTATCCCTTTGAAATCCGTCCTACACGGGCATGAAGCGGGTGACCGAGGTGCTCGGCAGCTTGGGGTAGGCGGCGTAGAGCTGGTGGAGGAGCTCCTCGAAGGGGCGGTCGCTGTCGCGGCGTGCCTGGAAGAGGAGGGCGGGCAGGACGCCGTTGATGACGAGGGTGTGGGCGCGGTCGGGGCCGATGAGCCGCGCGGCGCGGGCCATGGGCTTGCCGCCGAAGCGGCAGCGGGTGTCCCAGAAGGGGTGCCGGCCGCGGTGAGGACGGTAGGGCCTGGGGCGTCGCGCCAGAGGGCGACGTGCAGGACCACGCGGTTGTAGGCCGGGTCGGTGTGGTGGCCGTGCGCCTTCCAGAGCGAGCTGTGCAGGTGGACCTCGACGTCGCCCTTGACGACGGGGTCGGTGCCGAAGCGGAGAGCGGCGTTGCGGAAGTCGGGGCCGGCCTCGAGGTTCCACCACCCCGGGCTCAGGACGCGGAGCTTGCGGCCGTCGTCGGTGCGGAGCTTGTCGGTGGCAAGGGTCTGGTCGAACCAGATGCAGCGGACGATGCGCTCGCGGAGCCCCGGCGGCGCCGCCGCGCGGTAGCGGTCGCCCGGCTCCGAGATCCCGGGCACGGCGGCGAGGATCTGGCGGTAGCCGTCGGAGAAGAGCGGGCCGTCGTAGTGCGTGAGGTCGTGCACGGCGTGCCCCCGCGAGCGAACGGTGCCGTCGGTCATGGCAGTGTAGCGGCGGCGGTCCGGCCCGTCAGGCCCGCGCAGGCCGAGGCATGTGCGATGTGGCCCGCGTCTGGGCTCGGGCCGTGCTCCGACACCGGTGTCAGCGTGGATGGTTGGATGAGAGGATTTGACTGGCGGGGGCGATTCGGGTAGACTCTGGGAAGTCCAACTAGGTGAGCGATCCGTGTGGATAAGGGAAGGTCATGGCCAAGACGAGGCTGAAGCGGCGGTCGAGCACGCTGCACCGGGTGCGGCGCTCGGGCTTTCGGGCGCGGATGAAGACGCGGTCGGGCCGGGCGATCATTCGGCGGCGTCGGCGCAAGGGGCGGAAGCAGTTGGCCCCGACTCGCCAGAGCTAGCTCTCCCCGGAGATCCCCAGGCATCGAGCAGGCGTTGCGCGCGGGCGACGGCGCTCGCGCTGGGGCTGGCGTGCGCGCTGGCCTCGGCGGCGGAGTACCCGCGGCCGGCGGCGGGCCGGTCGGGCAAGGGACGGCTCGAGTACGTCGAGGGGATGGCCGTGCTGCACCTGGCGGGGACCCCTGCGGATATGGGGCGGCAGCAGGGTGCGCTGCTGGGGCCACAGTTCGCGGTGCTGCGCGAGCATTATCTCAAGCGCTTCGTCGGCACGGGGGTGCAGGGCGAGGCGGCGAAGCTGGCGGCCATGGGCTTCCGCGAGCACATCCCGCGCGACTACCTGGCCGAGCTCCAGGGCCTGGCGGCGGCGTCGGGCCAGGCCTACGTGGACGTGCTGGTGGCGAACACGTTCCTCGATTCGAGCCGCGTGGCGTTTTGCAGCGTGGCGATCGCGCGGAAGTCGGCGACGCGCGACGGGCGGCTGCTGTTCGCGCGGAACAACGATTTCGTCACGTTCGGCGTGGCGCACAAGGCGACGCTGCTGACGGTCTACCACCACGCGGGGCGGGGCCGCCAGTCGTTCGTGGCGATCGGCTGGCCGGGGCTCATCGGCGTGCTGACGGGGATGAACGAGTCGGGGCTGTGCGCGGCCACCCTGGTGTCGCTGACCGAGAAGGGGGTGCACCCTGGGATGCCCTACACGCTGATGTACCGCCAGGTGCTCGAGCAGTGCCGCACGCCGCAGGAGGCGCTGGCGCTGGTGAGGCGGACGCGGCGGACGTCGGCGAACAACCTGGCGCTGGCGGCGCCGGGCCACGAGCCGCTGGTGGTGGAGTTCTCCCACGACAAGGTGGCGGCCCGCCGGCCGCTGCGCGACGTGCTGCTGTGCACCAACCACTTCCGCCTGCCCGTCCACACCCCCACGCCGCAGCCCCTCTACGACCGCTTCCCGACACTCGAGCGCCTGAGCCGCGAGCAGCACGGGAAGATCGACGTCGCGGTCCTCAAGCGGATGCTCCAGGCGTGCGAGATCCGGCAGTGGACCCTCCAGTCGATGGTCTTCGAGCCCGCGGAGCGGCGGGTCCACCTGTCGGCGGGCACATTGCCCGCGGCGTCGGGCGACTACGTGGTGCTGGACTTCGGGCGGCTGCTGGCGGCGAACTAGAAGGCTCCCACCGTGCGCGTCCTCGTCACGGCCGACCTCCACTACGACTTCGACCGGTACCAGGGACGGGTGGCGGCGCTCGCCGCGCGGATGTGCGCCGAGCGGGCGGACGTGCTGGTGCTCGCGGGCGACCTGTTCGCGCTCGACCCGGCGTTGATGGTCGCGTGCCTGAAGCTCTTCGAGGGGTTCGACGGCGAGAAGCTGCTGGTGGCGGGCAACCACGACCTGTGGACGACGGCGGATGGCGACTCGCTGGAGCTCTACGAGTCGGTGATCCCGGCGCTGGCGCGGGCCTGCGGCTTCCACGACCTGGATACGGGGCCGCGGGTGATCGGCGACGTGGGGTTCGTGGGCACGGTCGGCTGGTACGACTACTCGTTCCGCGACCCGTCGCTGGGTGTGCCGCTGCGCTTCTACGAGCACAAGGCGTCGCCGGGCTACTGTGCGGCGCAGCCGAGCCTCGCGCACCTGCTGGACCCCGCCGAGGACCTGTCGCCGCGCGCGCGGGCCGCGGGCTCGTTCTGGAACGACGGCCGCATGGTGCACTGGGCGCTCGACGACCGCCGCTTCAGCGAGCTGACCCTCGAGCGGCTCGAGGCCCAGCTCGCGGCCGTCGAGCCCGAGGTCCGCGCCGTCGTGGCGGTGACCCACCACATCCCGTTCGCCGAGATGCTCGTGCGCCGCAGCGACCCGTCGTGGGCCTTCGGCAACGCCTTCATGGGCAGCGAGGGCCTCGGGCGGGTGCTGCTCGGCCACCCGAAGGTCGGCCACGCGCTGTTCGGCCACAGCCACACGCGGGGCCGCGCGCGCATCGGGCACATCGAGGCGCTCAACGTGGGCTGCACGTACCGCGCGAAGCGCTACGACGCCATCGAGCTGTGAACCGACGGTAGTTGCCTACAGCAAGGCAGTGCCGTAGTCTATCCCGGCAATGGACGACAAGGAGAAAGCATGAGCGAGGTGGCGGGAATCGCGATGGGGCTATCGTTGATGATCTGCGCTGGCCAGGCCTCGGCACAGGACTGGAAAGCGCAACCCGATCCGCAGGTTGCCGCAAGGGTGGACATGAGCCCGTTGTCGGGCACGGGATGCAGGGTTCTGACCGGCTTCTCAGGCCAGACGGACGGTGGCAAGTGGGGGGTGCTGGCAACCTATGAGGTCGCTACGCCGGCGTACTCCAGCGGTGTGTTCTACGCCCACGCGACAAAGGCCAGGGCATGGCCCAACATGAGAAACCAGGCCTATCCCTACATCATCACTGACGACCCGAGGAGCATGGCGAACCTG
>CBFDBL010000563.1:0-4605 GCA_965603035.1 uncultured bacterium | reverse complement strand
TGGGGGAGATGCGTGCTGGTGCCAGGCGGAACGCCGCCGGGAAAGGAGGGACAACGGATGGTCACACTGGGAAGGCCCGATTGGCGATCTTGCCTGGGAGCGTGCGCGCTGGCGCTGGCCGTCCTGGCCGTCGGCCCGCTTCGAGCCGGCGAGAAAGCGAAGGAAGCCACACCGTACTTCGTCGAGCGGCTGAAGTACAGGAGCCCCCTCAGCCGAGCGCTGGCCGCTGAGGGGTTGATGTGGTGGGGTGACGTGCGCGCGGTCGATCCCTTGATCGCCGCGCTCGATGACCCCGTGGCCAAGGTGCAGGCCAACGCGGCGCGCGCCCTCGGGAAGCTCGGCGAGCGCCGCGCTGCGGTGGCGCTCATCCCGTGCCTCCGCAGCCCACACCGCGAGGTCCGGCAGGCCGCAGCCGAAGCGTTGGGCGAACTGGGTGATCGTCAGGCCGTGGAGCCTCTCATCCCGCTCCTTCGGGACAAGGACAGACACGTCGTGGCCGCGGCCGCCCGGGCCCTGGGCAAGCTCGGAGACTCCCGAGCGTTCGAGCCCTTGCATGCGACTCTGCGTTCACCGTCCGCGTCCCTCTCGTGGGCTGCCGCGCAGGCTCTTGGGGGGCTTGAGGATGAGCGGGCCGTCAGGACGCTGATCGCCGTCGTGACCGGGCAGGCCCCCGGCTGGCGCTCGGGAGCCGCCAGGGCGCTCGGCGAACGAGGCGATCCCCGGGCCGTCGAGCCGCTGATCGGGGCCCTGCGCGACGAGGAGCGCTCGGTGCGGGTCGAGGCCGTGGATGCGCTTGCGAAGCTGGGAGACCCGCGAGCGGGCCCGGCCCTGATCGCAGCGCTGAAGGACCCGGAAGCTCTCGTGAGGGAACGCGTGGCGAAGGCTCTCGGTCGGCTCAAGTCCAAGGAGGCCGTCGAGCCGCTCATCGCTCTGCTCGACGACGATGGCCGCGGCGTGCGGATGGCGGCGGCGTGGGCGTTGGGCGAGCTCCGCGACAAGCGAGCAGCAGAGCCCTTCGCTGCGCTGCTCAAGCATCCCGAGCGGGGCCCACGCGCCGCCGCCGCCCGGGGCCTCGCCTTGTTGGGCGACGCGCGCGCGGCCGACGCGCTTGTGGCTGCGGTCAGCAAGGAGGGATGGAGCGACGATTTCTTCGAGTGCCTGGTCGCCGCGATGGTCGAGTTTGGCACGGATGAGGTGATCCCGACGCTCGCCGACGAAGCAAGGGAGGGCTCGCCAGGCCGGATGACGCTCTGTGCGCGCGCTCTGGCTGTGCTCGGGTCGAGGCGCGGGGGACAGGCGCTCCAGGCGGCCCTTCGCTGCGCGAAGAGCCATGAGGTGGTCCTCGAGGTCCTTCGAGAGGCCGGCGGCGACGTGGTGCCCCACTTGATCACTGCGCTGAGAGACAAGGACGACGAAGTGCGCGTCGCTGCCTGCACCGTGTTGGCCTCGACGGGGGATCGCCGCGCGGTGCAGCCCTTGATCGCCCTGTTGGACGACGGGTATGAGAGGGTACGTCTCGCCGCCATTGCAGCTCTGCGAGGCATTGGCGAAGAAGCGGCGGCGCCACTCCACGACCATTTGGTTAGAGAGATGGCTTCGCAGGACATGCGAGCGCGTTCACGCGCGACCCAGATGATGGGGCTGGCCGGCAGCCGAGCCGCGGTGCCGACGCTCATCGCTGGACTCAAGGAGGGTGAATCCCAGCTCCGCCCCGTCGCGGCCGAAGCGCTGGGGAAGCTCGGGGACCCGCGGGCGTTCGGCCCGCTCACTGAGGCCATCAAAGACCGATACTGGCGGTTGCGCTCGGCAGCCGCCAGGGCGCTCGGCGAGCTCGAAGACCGGCGCGCCGTAGAGACGCTCCTGGTCGCTCTTCGCGATCCGGATTCTCCCGTCCGCCGCAGTGCCGCGAGGGCCTTGGGCGAACTCGGAGACCCACGGGCGGTCCGCCCGCTGCTGAAGCTCCTGGACGATGGGGGGAGCGGCGCTCATCGCGAGTCCGTTCAGGCATTGGCGAAGATCGGGGGCGAGGAGGTCATCGACCACCTCATCAAAGCACTGAAGAACGCCCGGCCCGTGCCGTGGCTCCTGGCAATGGAGGAGTTGCCGAAGGCCGGGGCTCGAGCGGCCGAGGCACTGATCGTGGCGCTGCGGAGCCGCGATCCACGGGAGCGTCGGACGGTTGCGCACGTCCTGTTCCTGACGGGCGCCCCAGCCGTACCCTCTCTTGTGGAGGAACTGGCCCGGACGGACGAGGAGTACCGGCAGGCGGTAGTGAAGATCCTCGTGCGGATCAACACCGGTGTAGACTACCCTCGCCGGGCGAGCATCGAGCCAGTCGTCGCGGCATTGACACACGAGAACCCGCGCGTGCGAGAGGGTGCAGAAGCCGTGCTCGCGGAGTCCCGGAGCAACGCCGGTCGGGACTTGCTCCACTGGGCGCTCGAGTCCAAGGACCCTGCCCTGTGTGCAACGGCCGCCCGCATCCTGGGGAAGATCGCCAGCCAGGTTGCGAGCAAGTTTACCGTCGAGTTTCTGGTCGAGGCGCTCAAGGACGCTGACGGGCGGGTGCGTGAGAACGCGGCGACCGCCCTCGGACGCTATGGGGACCGTCAAGCAGTAGCGCCGCTCAAGGCCCTTCTTAACGACCGAGAAGCGAGGGTGCGAGAGGCAGCGCGATCAGCTCTGGAGAAGCTAGGCTTGCACCCGTGATGCCCCCAGAGGACACGATCACGCCCCGGCGACCGCCTCGCGCAGGGCGGCGACGTGGCGGGGGATGGCGGTGAGGGGGTCCTCGCGGGCCTCGTACTCGAGGGCGAGATAGCCGCGGTAGCCGGCGTCGCGGAGGATCTTGACGATGCGCTTGTAGTCCGAGGGCTCGGCCTTGCCGCCGACCCGCAGCTCGACCTTGACCTGGACGTTGAGCGCGTAGGGCGCGACGGCGGCCATGTCGGCGTAGGGGTCGGGGGTGCGGAAGTTGCCGGTATCGAGGTTGACGCCGAACCACGGGCTCTGGACGTCCTTGACGATCGTGAGCATGGCCTCGGCGGTGACGGTGGGGCCGCCGTGGTTCTCGAGGGCGAGGTAGATGCCGTGCTCGCCGGCGTAGGCGGAGCACTGCTCGATGCCGGCGACCATGAGCTTGTGGGCCTCGTCGGGCGCCTGGCCCTTCTTGGCGTGGCCTGCGAAGATGCGGATGACGGGGGCGCCGAGGATCTCGGCGTGGTCCACCCACTTCTTGACGTGGGCGATCTGCCCGTCGCGCTTGGCTCCTGGCGGGTGGCCGAAGTCGTTGCCGACGGCGGTGCCCGAGATGTCGAGCCCGAGGCGGAAGGCCTTGGCGCGCAGGTGGCGGAGGTAGGCGGGCGAGGTGTCCTTGAAGTAGTAGGACGTGGGCTCGACGGCGTCGAGGCCCAGCTCGGCGGCCTTCTCGACGAAGTCGTCGAGCGTCATGGGCTTCTCTTTGGCCGTGAGCAGCTTGCGGTAGCTGTAGCCTGCGATGGAGAGCTTGAGCCTTGGCGGCCCGCTCCGCTTGATGGGCTCGATCGCCTGCACGGGCTGTCCGATGGCTACCGCTCCGGCTGCCAGCGCCGCACCCGCGAGGAACTGCCGCCTTGACCGCTCGTCGCCGCGCATCCTTCGTCTCCTCTCCGAGTCACGCATCACGTATCACGTATCACGTCGCTCGAAACGCCGAAAGCCGCGCCCGAACGAGCACGGCTCCCGACGACATTGTGCGTTCGCTCTCAGGAGCGCCTCACACGGCCTCGACGGACTTGAGGTCGGGGATGACCTGCTTCATCCTGGCCTCGATGCCGCGCTTGAGGGTGATGCGCGCCATGGGGCAGCCGTCGCAGGCGCCCTTGAGCTTGACCTTGACCGTGCCGTCCTCCTCGACGCTGACCAGCTCGACGTCGCCACCGTCGGCCTGGAGCATCGGCCGGATGGTGCCGAGCACTTCCTCGACCTTGTCGCGTTCCACCGCCATGTGTCATCCTCGCTGGTTGTGATCCCACCCGTTCCTCGTTGCGGGGGACATGGTCCCTCGGCCCCCAGTGTGCCAGGGCCGCCGTTTCGTGTCAAGCTAGAGGTCGCGGAAGCGGCCTCGGAAGACGTGGCGGCGGCCGGCGTCGTCGATGATGATGACGGCGTTGTCGTGGATGGTGCGGATGCGGATGCCGTCGTAGAGGGTGTCGCCCTCGCAGCCGCGGAAGAGCTGACCTGTGGCCGTGTGGCGGAGGACGGCCTCGGGCCGCTCGTTGGGTCTCTCGACCTTGTAGACGGCGGTGAGCTGGAGCGGCGGCGCGCCCTCGCCTGGTGGCGGCGGGATCTCGGTCTCGCCTGGCGGCGGCGGCGGTGGTGGTGGGGGGGGCGGCGGCGGGGGTGGTGGGGGGGGCGGGGGGGGTGTTGGGGGCGGTGGGTCGATGGGGCCTGCGTCTGTGACGACGGGCCGCTGGACGCGGATCGCGAGGGTGTAGGGGAGCTTGGCGAAGCGGTAGACGGCAGCCGTCGCCGGCGTCTTGAGGGCGTCGGGCCAGCGGTCCGTGGGCAGCGGCTCGAGCCCCGCGTGGGCTGTCTGGGCGTGGTCGAGGAGCAGCTCGATGGCCC
>CBFDBL010000562.1:0-4630 GCA_965603035.1 uncultured bacterium | reverse complement strand
AGCGTGATGTCCCGCACGCGGATACCGTAGCGACGCGCCACCAGGCTGTGACCCAGCTCGTGCAGCACCACGAACCCGAAGAGGCAGCAGAAGTAGAGCGCCGCCGGCAAACCGCCCCAGAACAGGAACGCCCAGCCGAGGAACACCAGGAAGAGCCAGTGCGCGCGGATCCGGATGCCGAAAAGCGTCCCCAGGTTGACTGACCAGTTCATCCGAGCCACCTTTCCCAGTCCATCATACCATCCGTGCAGTTCCTGTGCCAATCGTTACCCCAGGCGTTGCGATCAGGGCGATGTGCCCTATGCATAGGGCTGACCGCGAGACAGGGGGGCCGGCCGCGGGCGCCGGCCCCGCGGGGTGCGCTGCGGGTGGCCGGGGTGTCCGCCCTTTTGACAGGCTGGGGCGGCGGGCTATAATCGTCGGCGGGAGGCGGGAGCGTCCAGGAGGGCGAGGCCATGCGCCTGGCGGCGGCCATGCGACCGGGGAAGGGCGAGAGCTACGTCGAGACGGCCCGGCGGGCCGTGCGGCTCGGCTATCGGGCCGTGTCGCTGGCGTTCGACGCGGGGTGGGCGGACGGCGACCTGCTGGCGATCCGCGAGGCCTTCGACGAGGCGGGCGTGGGCATCGCCGAGCTGGGCTGCCGGTGCAACTTCCTGACCCCTCGTGCCGACGAGGCGCGGCAGGTCGTCGAGCGGCTGCGTCGGGCGCTGGCCGCGGGCGCGATCCTCGATTGCGACCGCGTGGTCACCTGGGCCGGCAGCCGCCACCCCGACCCCAGCCAGCCCTGCGCCGCTCACCCCGACAACTGGAGCGACGCGACCTGGGACCTGCTGGTCCAGCGCACGTGGTCGCTGCTGAGCGGCGCGGACGACCTGGGTGTGGGCCTGTGCTTCGAGCCGCGTGCGACGACGACCCTCAACAGCCTCGACAGCCTGGCAGACCTCAATACCGACACCGCCAGCGTGCGGGTGGGCATCGCGCTCGACCCCGCCGCCATCTTCACCCCGGTCGCCGCGCGCCACCCCTCGCTGGCACTCGCCGAGATCTTCGACCGCCTCGCCGACACCATCGTCCTCGCGCGGGCCACCGACCTGGCGCTCGTCGAGGCCGGCGCCGAGCCCACCATCCAGCCGGCCCCGCTCGGCGAGGGCCTCCTCGACTACGTCGCCTACCTCAAGCTGCTCGACGCCCTCGAGCGCGACACGCCCATGGTCGTCCCGCTTCAACCCTCCGACCAGGCCTACGCCGCCGTCCGCGCCCGCCTCGCCGACGCGGCGCGCGAGACCGGCATCGGCCTCTAGCCGCCCGCGCGAGGCTGGGCTGGGGGCCGGCGCCAGGCCTCAGCGCTCGACGTGCGGGATGAGGCAGAGGAAGGCGAGCGGCTCGTCGCCGTCGTTGGCGAAGTGGTGCTCGTCCTGCGGCGCGACGAGCACGACGCTGCCAGGGCCGACGGGGGACACGCCGTCGGGCCCGAAGACCTTGCCGGTGCCTGCGAGGACGAAGACCTCGTGCTCCCAGGCGTGGCTGTGATGGGGCGTGTGGCCGCCCGGGGCGATCTCGAAGTGCCGCATGGCAAAGCTCGGCGCGCCGTCGGCCTCGGCGAGCAGCCAGCGGATCGTGACGCCCTCGGCGCCCTGCTCGACGGTCGCGGCCGGCACGTCGCGGTAGTGTCGGACCAGCATGGCGACGTCTCCTACGGGTGCACGGGTGGATGGGTGGACGGGTGGATGGGTGGAGGGATGGGAAGAGAGGCCCCAGGTCCGCTTCGCCGCTCATCCAGCCATCCGCCCATCCAATCATCCATTCTTCCGCTACTCCGCTCCTGTCTCGCGGAGGAACTCGGCGAGGCGGTCGAGCGCGGGGACGAGGATGTCCTCCTCGACGGCGAAGCAGATGCGGACGTGCCCCTCGCCGCCCGCTCCAAAGGCGCAGCCCGGGGCGAGGCCGACGGCCTTCTCGAGCAGCAGGCGTCGGCAGAACTCGAAGGAGTCGGCGACGCCGAGCAGCCTGGGGAAGGCGTAGAAGGCGCCCTGGGGCGGGACGAGCCGGACCCTTGGGCAGCGCGCGAGCTTCTCGCAGGCGACGTCGCGGAGGCGGCGGTAGCGCTTCTGTGCGGCGCGGACGAAGGGCTCGCCGTCGCGGATGGCGGCGAGCGCGGCGCGCTGGCTCGGCGCCGGGGCGTGGGAGACGACGAACTCCTGGAGCTTGGTCATCTGCGCGATGACCTCGCGGGGGCCGAGCGCGTAGCCGAGCCGCCAGCCGGTCATGGCGTAGGCCTTCGAGACGCTGTTGAGCAGCACCACGCGGTCGCCGTGCGCCGCGGCGCGGCGCAGCGGCTGGACGGTGCCGTCGTAGACGATGCGCTCGTAGACGACGTCGAGCACGAGGCAGAGGTCGCGGTCGGCGGCGAGCGCGACGAGGAAGGCCTCGTCGGCCTCGCTCATCACCCAGCCGGTGGGGTTCGACGGGCTGTTGACGAACAGCACGCGGGTCGCGTCGTCGATGGCCGCGGCGACCGCCGCGCGGTCCAGCGCGAAGCGGCCGCCGTCGTCGCGAAGCGGCACCTCGACGGGCCGGGCGCCGGCCATCCGCACGATGGATGCGACGTTGGGCCAGCAGGGCGAGACGATCGCGGCCTTCGAGCCAGGCTCGAGCGTGGCCGTGAGCGCGAGGAACAGGGCGCACACGCCGCCTGCCGTGACGATCACCTCGCCGTCGGGCTCGCGCTCTATGCCGTGCAGCCGGCGAGTGTGGTCGGCGATGGCGCGGCGGAGGTCCAGGTAGCCGGCGTTCTGAGTGTAGAAGGTGTAGCCGCCGTCGATCGCCTGCTTGGCCGCGTGCTTGATGAAGGCGGGGGTCGGGACGTTCGACTCGCCGAAGTAGAGCGGCAGGACGTTGGGGACCCCGGCCGCGATGTCGGCCAGCTCGCGGATGCGGCTGTGGGGAACGTCGGCGGCGTGTCGCGAGGCAAGGGGGCGCAAGCACGGGCTCCTTTCGCCCACAGCGATCCTGCGGCTGAGGCCGCCGGCTAGCTCGAGCCGTCCGCTCGGGACGGGGCTCCGGTTGTGGTGTGCCTTTCGTGGAGGATCCGCTCGACGGCGGCGAGCAGCTCGGTCGGGTCGTCGGGGCTTTGCTCGACGAGGGCGGCGGCGGCGGCGAGGCGCTCGCGGTCGCGCTCGGGGTATCCGGGTGGGAGCCATGCGACGACGGGGGTGTCGGCGAGGAAGCCGCTGCGCACGCTGCCGAGCGCGGTGAGCACGCCCTCGCCCTCGGGGTCGAGCAGGATGAGGTCGAAGTGGCTGCCCGTGAAGTGGCAGGCGTCGGTGCAGGTGGCGCAGGTGGTGGCCTGGTAGCCCGCGTCGCGGAGGATGTGGCGGAGCGCGTCGCGGCGGCTCGGGTCACCGACGATGGCGAGGATGGCGCCGGCGTGGGTGGAGCGGAGTCGGTCGAGTGCGTTGAGCAGTGGCTCGGGGCCGAGTGGCCTGGGGAGCCAGTCGGCGGCGCCGGCGGCCTGGGCGACCTCGGGGCCGCCGAGCGACGAGACGACGATGAGCGGGACGGCGGCGGTCCTGGGGTCGGCGCCGAGCACGTCGGCCAGCTCCCAGACCTCGGAGCCGGGGACCATGACGTCGAGGAGCACGGCGCAGGGCAGGATGGCCCAGGCGCGGGAGAGCGCTTCGTCGGGGTCGAAGACCGCGGCGACGCGGTAGCCGTAGGGCGCGAGCCAGCGCCGCAGATCGAGCACGAGCCTCGGCTCGTCGGTCACCGCGAGCACGATCGGGGTCGACCGGTCCGCCGGGTTCGGCTCGTCGCCGAGCACCTGCCTCCGCACCTGCTCGCGCGCCTGCTGCGCCGACGGCAGGCTCACCGGCACCACGAGGGTGAACGTCGAGCCCCGCTCCAGCTCGCTCGCGACCGTCAGCTCGCCGTGCAGCAGCCGGCACAGATGCTTGACCAGCGACAGCCCCAGCCCCGCGCCGCCGTGGCTCCGCGTGCTCGAGCCGTCCACCTGCCGGAACTCCTCGAAGATGTGCGGCAGCGCGTCGGACGGCATCCCGACCCCCGTGTCGGCCACCGCGACCGACAGCCGTCCGCACGGCTCTCCGTCGCGCACCGAGGCCGCGACACGCACCTGCCCGCGGCTGGTGAACTTCGCGGCGTTGCTCAGCAGGTGCAGCAGGATCTGCTGGAGGCGCTCGCGGTCCGTCTCGAGCGCCGGCAGGTCGGCCGGCAGCTCGACGACGACCTCGATCGGCTTGTCGCCGAGGGTGGGCTGCACCCGCTCGAGGCACTCGTCGAGCAGCGGACGCAGCTCGAAGCGGCTGACGACCGGCTCGCCCGCGCCGGTGCTGAGCTGGGCAAACTCCAGGATGTCGCTGATGGCGCCGTGCAGGCTGCGCGCGTTGGCGAGCACGCGCTGGACGAAGTGCTCGGCCTTGTCGCCCAGCGGGCCGGCGGAGCCGCGCAGGAGCAGCGAGGCGAAGCCGATGATCGAGGTCATGGGGGTGCGCAGCTCGTGGGAGACGTTGCCGAAGAACTCGCTCTTGAGCCGGTTGATCTCGCGGAGCCGCTCGTTGGCCCGCAGGAGCTGGCGGGTGCGGCGGCGCTGCGCGCGGACGTGCTCGGAGCG
>CBFDBL010000561.1:0-4632 GCA_965603035.1 uncultured bacterium | reverse complement strand
GTCATGAACGGGTCGTGCTGGCCGGGCAGGCGGCTCCAGCGGTCGGTGAAGTCGGCGCCGTAGCCGACCAGCTTGCCCTTGGCGCGCTCGAAGAGCGACCGGGCGCGCTCGGTCTCGAGCTCGATGACCTTGGGGTTCGAGAAGTCGATGCGGTTGTCGATGTAGAGGTCGCGGTGGTTCTCGTGGATCGCCTTGGCGGCGGGGAACCACCAGTCGGGGGTGCCGTACCGCCGCACGAGCGGTGTCACGCCACCCGCGCCCGGCCGCCGCTTCTCGGGTAGGTCGGGGTGGATGAACTTGTGGATGCCCAGCTCGCGGAAGGTGCGCTGGCACTTGCGCCGCCAGCTCGGGTCCTGGAACGCCCTCTTGTGCTTGCTTCGGTCGTGGCTGTACCTCACGCCGCGGACGACGCCGGAGCCGTAGGAGTTCCAGGTGTTGAACACGGCGGCGATGGTGGGGTCGTCGGGGTCGAGGGGCGCGAGCGCCGCGAGGTCGATGTCGTGGGCCTTGGCGATGAGGGAGCCGAGGCGCAGGAGGCCGTCGGTGCCGCGCGCGCCGAAGTGGAGGAGCACCTTCTCCGGCGCGATGGTCGCCCTGGCCGGCATGACGATGCCCTCGTAGTCGCACCAGGCGGTCATGGCCATCGAGGCCAGGTCGCGTGCGGCGAGGGTGAAGCGGCCGATGCCCTTGTGGTTCGTGAGGTTGCCCATCAGGACCGAGCGCCCCGTCTCCGTGTTCTTGACGGCGCCGTACCACCACGCGTCCTTGCGCCCCATCGAGGCAACGGTGAAGCTCTGGTAGGGCTGGTTGAAGTTGCGGCCGTCGCCGATGGCCCGCCAGCGGGAGGCGCTGCCGCCCAGCGACACCCCATCCGCGACCATCGGCCGCAGCGCGCGGACCACGAGCCTGCGCCCCGTGCGGTTCGCGAAGCCCAGCTCGACGACGACCTCCGGCTCCGTCTTGCTGACGCACAGGCGGTAGCCGACCTCCAGCGCGCGCGGCGCTCGGTACGTCGCCTCGATAGCCCTGAACGAGCCCAGCGCGTTCTCGGCGTCCGCGACGGAGGCCTTGGCCTCGTACTTCGCCAGGTCGATGGCCGTCCCTTCGATCGCCAGCTCGGGCCGCACCCGCCCCAGCCGGCATCCACTGGCCTTGTGCTCGACCGACCACGTCGCCGTCGGCACGTCGAACGCGACGCGAAGGTGCTTCGTCTCGAGGGTCCTGGGCACGGCCCTTTCTCCCGCGGCTGACCCGCACGTGACGAGCAGCGCAATGGCAGCAACGAGGATGCAGAGGCGCGGACTGGGCATGGGCTCCATCGCTCCCGTGTGGTGACGGCGTGCGTCGGGTAGAGCTTACAGGTGCGGCGGTGGGCGGGTCAAGCGGCGCCTACTCGCGGCGCGCGGCGTCGCAGCGGCGGGAGGTCTCGAAGAGGCGGCGCTCGGCCTGCTGCTGGACGCGGGCGACGGCCTCGGCGATGGCCGCGTCCTCGATGAAGGGCTGGCTGTCGAGCAGTCGGCGGCATCGCTCGCGCAGCTCGGCGGGGGCGGCGTCGAAGAGAGGGTCGTCGAGGCTGAGGAAGAAGCGGCTGGAGCCCGGCGCGCCCTGGACGCCGGCGCGGGCGCGGAGCTGGTCGTCCATGCGGCGGCTCTCCTGGCGCTCGGCGCCCACGACGTGGAGGCCGCAGGGCGGCTCGTCGCGACAGGCGGTGCGGCCGCGGCGCGGGAAGGCCGGGTCGAGCTTCGGCTTGAAGCAGTGGCCGCAGGCCGTCGCCGCGTCGTGCTCGGGGCAGGCGATGCAGCACTTGACCGCGCCCGGCGGGAAGGCGGGGTCGGGCTCGACGTCCAGCGCGGCCAGGCGCTCGGGCGAGGGCGCCCTGCACGTCTCGCAGACGACGCCCGGGCCGAGGGCGATGTCGGTGCCGCGCCCCGCCATGTTCGTCGCGATGGTCACGGCTCCCGCCAGGGTGCCCGAGCCGTCGTCGAACGGGCGCTGCTGGCCGGCGGCGGCGACGATCTCGGCCTCGCGCGCCCTGTTCTCCCGTCGCGCGTTCAGCACCTCGTGCTCGACGCCCTCACCGGCCAGCAGGGCCGAGAGGGCCTCGGACTGCTCGATGGTGCGGATGCCGACAAGGACGGGCCGGCCGAGGTCGCGGCTGACGTGGTGGATCTCCTCGACGATGGCCGCGAGCCTGGCCTCGGCGTCCGGGTAGATGCGGTCGAGATGATCGACGCGGTGGACGTGCAGGCGGGTCGGCACGGCGGCGACCTCGAGCCCGTAGCGCTCGCGGAAGTGGTAGGCCTGCGGCTTCGCCGTGCCCGTCAGGCCCGCAAGCTTCCTGTACCGCGAGAAGAACGCCTTGAAGGTGATCCTCGCCAGCTCGCGACGCTCGGGCGTGACGGCGACGCCCTCCTTGCACTCGATGGCCTGGTGCAGGCCCTCCGACCACTTCCGCCCGGGCTGCGGGCGACCCGTCGCCTCGTCGATGAGGACCACGCGGCCGTCCTGGACGATGTACTCGCGGTCTCTGCGATAGAGCAGGCGCGCCCGCAGCGCCTGGCGGACGCGCGTCGGCCACTGCGGCTCGTCGCTCCCGGCGCTCTCGGCGACGGCGGCGAGGCCGGCGGGCGTCAGCTCGACGTCGTACGAGTCGCGGGTGCCGAAGAGCTGCTCTCCCGCCTCGCCGCATGCGATGAGCCCGCGCGCGACGGCATCGGCTCGCGCGCAGACAGCGGGGTCCGCGTCGGCGGGGCCGGAGATGATGAGCGGCGTACGGGCCTCGTCGATGAGAATGCTGTCGGCCTCGTCGAGGATGGCGAGGTCGAGCGGGCCTTGCACTGGCTCGTCGTCGGCCGGCCTCAGTTGGTCGCGGAGGAGGTCGAAGCCGAGCTCGCAGTTGCTGGCATAGGTGATGTCGCACCGATAGGCGCGGCGGCGCTCGACGGCGCCCATGCCCTGGGCCACGTGGCCGACGGTGAGGCCGAGCCGCTCGAGGACGGGCCGCGCGAGGTCGGCGTCGCGCCCCGCCAGGTAGTCGTTGACGGTCACGACGTGCACGCGCATTCCCTCGAGCGCGGCCATGCAGGCGGCGGGGAAGCACGTGAGGGTCTTGCCCTCGCCGGTGGCCTCCTCGGCGACCCAGCCCTGGTCGAGGATGAGGGCGGCGACGAGCTGGATGTCGTAGTGGGGCGTGTTCCAGGCCCGTCGCGTCGCCTCGCGGACGAGGGCGAAGGCCTCGGCGAGGGCGGCGTCGCGCGGCTCGCCATCGGCCAGGCGCCGACGCAGCTCGGCGCCCTTGGCCAGCATCTCCTCGTCGGTGAGCGCCCGCATCGTGTCGGCGAGGGGAGCGATGCGCTCGGCCACGAAGTGCACCTGCACGACCACGTCGGCGAAGCGATCGGGCAGGGGGTGGGACTTGAGGCTCGCGTCTACCATGGTCATCATCCTGTCTCGCAGCCGCTCCCGGGAGTGTGCCAGGCGCTTCTTCACGGTCGTGACGGGCACGTCGAGGAAGTCGGCGATGTCCTGTTGCGAGTAGCCGTCGATGTAGAAGAGCGTGGTGACCATCCGCTGGTCGTCGGGCAGGCCACGGAGAGCGGCGAGCACGCGCTCGGCCATCTCGCGGCGTGCCGCTGCCTCGGGCGGCGTCGGCTCGTCGGCGGGCACGGCCGCGGCGGCCTCGAGCGGCACGGTCGCGACCCGCTTGCGCCGGGTCAGCCGGTCGCAGTGCTTGCGCACGATCCGCCGCAGCCAGCCGGGGAAGGCGGCCGGCTCGCGCAGCTTCGCCAGGTCGCGGAAGGCCTCGACGAAGGCCTCCTGCGCCGCGTCCTGGGCCAGGTGCCAGTCGCCGAGCCACGCGTAGGCGAAGCCGTAGGCCATGTCCTGGAAGCGCCGCACCAAGTCGCCGTATGCCTCCAGGCTCCCGTCCCGCGCCCGCTCGACCAGTGTCGTCGGCTCGTCCACATCACACCCCGCTTGCAGCGAGCTTCTCTGCCAGCCTAGTCCCACCTTCCGGCCGGCAGGCGCCACCAGGATGACCGATGGCGCACGATCTGTCCAGTCTTCTAGCCACGAGGCTGGCGCGTTGAGGGCACCCGCGGCGGACGCGGCCCGGGTTCCTGCGTTGCTGGTAGTGACGATCGTGGCGGGCGGTGGACCGGCTTGATCGGGACATACGTGTGTCCGCATATCCGCATATCCGGATATCCGGATATCCGGATATGCGGATATCGCCCGCTTCGGCCGGCGGCAGCCGAGCTCGGCGCAGGCACCGATGTGCGGCACGGGTGCCGTCGGCTACCACGGGGATGCCGCTCGAGTCCGAGACAGCCGACAGCGCCCGTGCCACAGCCGACAGCCAGGCCTCGGCACAGCGCGCACAGCCCAGTCGCGCCTCGAGTGTCCCGACCGACAAGAACCCTCCCTATGTCGGTGGGCCAGAGTAGACCTCACACTCCGCGTGAGGATCGTCACACGGAGTGTGACGGCCACTCTCCGCGCCGGATCTGCCGTCCCGGGTGCGACGCTCGAACTCGTTGGCGACGTCGCAGGGCTTGGGGCACTTTGCCCGCCGGTCCGCCGCAGGGCCAGCCCCCGCACACTCGCGCCGGGCAACGTGCTTGTTGTCCGCTC
>CBFDBL010000560.1:0-4659 GCA_965603035.1 uncultured bacterium | reverse complement strand
CGAGGCCCGCCTTCCGCGGCCCGCAGGCGCCGGGGGCGATGACGCAGGGGACAGAAAAGGCTCCTGAGACCTCCTCTCCCTGGATAGGGGGCGCTGTCCCGCCTCGCAGGACAGCGAGGACGACGATGCGGACGACGACGAGCAAGAGCGGAACCCGAGGGACCGGGACCACCGCGCCCCGTCCCTGGAGTGGGCTGCGCCAGGCTGTGCCCCCATGATATGGTGGCGGCGGGCGAGGCGCGCGGGCTTCCGATCGGACGTAAGTCGAGGTATACTTGAGTGATGGTATCGTCCACCGTCGCATGACCGCCGTATCGGGTCGCTGTGCCGCCGCCGTAAGGTTCGTGTTTACGGAACCTTATGGATCGGTGCGCACTCATTTTGGCGACGCTTGCCTGCCTCGGCGCCACCGCGGCGGAGGGGGGTGGTGCGCGCGAGTGGTTCTCGAAGCACGGCAAGGGCAAGCTGGAGTACAAGCTCTTCTGGCACACCGGCGCCCGCCCCCAGGACAGCCGCAAGCGCCGCAGCGAGGCCCGCTTCACCCTCGAGCTCGACGTCCCGCTCGGCGACGATCTCCGGCTGTTTGTCGCGCCCGAGGTGCGCTGGAGCACCCACGACTTCAGCGCGGGGGTCTTCGACGAGCTGAACCGCGACGAGATGAGGCGGCCGATCTTCCACTTCAAGGAGGCCTACGTCGAGTGGAGCCCCGGGCCGTGGGAGATCCGGGCCGGCGAGCAGATCTTCGCCTGGGGCACGGCCGACGGCTTCAACCCCACCGACAACCTCAACCCCCGCGACTACCTCGACCTCGTGGACCACGAGAAGATCCCCGTCCTCGCTCTCTCGACCACCTACCACTTCAGCGAGTTCACCTCCCTCCAGTTCGTGCTCATCCCACTGTTCACCCCCTCGCGCTTCGACGGGCAGGACAGCCGGTGGAGCTTCTTCCCGCCGGCGCCGCCGCGGCTGGACTTCGAGCGCCACCTGCCGGGCGACTCGCTGTCGCACATGCAGTGGGCGGCGCGGCTCAGGACGTCGTGGAACGGGTGGGACTTCTCGCTGAGCTACTTCGACGGCTACGACGACATCGGGCGGCCCACGCTGCTGCGCGACGCGCTCGGGGTGCCGACGGTCGTCCGCTTCGACTACGACAAGGTCCGGATCCTCGGCTTCGACTTCGCGACGACCTGGGGCGATCTGGGCATCCACGGCGAGCTGGCCCACACGTGGACCGACGGCCGCCGCAACGACAACTACCTCCAGTACGTCGTCGGCGTCGACTACACCTTCGCCGATATCCGCCCGGGGCAGAACCTGCGGCTGATCCTCGAGTACGCCGGCGAGCACGTGACCCGCAAGGGCAGGACCATGGACGGGGTGCCGGCCACCCGCCTGGGCCGCCACCTCGACGGCTCGCTGCTGGGCCGCGCCGTCTACGAGCTCAACGAGCGCCTGGCACTCGAGCTCAAGGCCTGCGCCAACCTGCGCGGCGGGAACAACTTCTACGTCCAGCCCTCGCTGCGCTACGACATCACCGAGGACTTGCGCCTGAAGGTCGGCGCGGATATCTTCACGGGCAGCGACGACACCTTCTTCGGCCAGTTCGACGACAACGATCGCGCGTTCCTCATCCTCGAGTACTACTTCTGAGGCCGTCGCGCGCCGTCCCCAGGCCCCCTGACACCGAGAGTTGAGCATCGATGACGAATGCCGCAGGCCGCCTCGCGCTGTCGCTGTTGTGCCTCGTCCCCGCCGCATGGGCGGGGGAGGCGGCGCTCACCGGGCGCCAGGTGATGGAGAAGGCCCGCCGCGTCAACGAGCCGAAGGACGAGACCGTCGAGGCCGAGATGCGGCTCATCGCCAAGGGCGGCCGCGTCACGCGCCGCCGCGTCCGCATCGAGTACCTCAGGGGCGCCGACGGCCTCGACAGGATGCTCATACGCTTCTCCTACCCGCGGCGCATGAAGGGCACAGGCCTGCTCACCCTCGAGCGGGCGCGAGGCAACGACGACCAGTGGCTCTACCTCGTCAACGCCCGGCGCGTCCGCCGCATCCTCACCGACGCCAGGACCGAGCGCTTCGTCCAGAGCGACTTCACCTACGAGGACCTCCAGCCCGAGGACCTCGACGACAACGCCTACAAGCTCCTGCGCAGCGAGCAGGTCGGCGGCCGGCCCTGCCACATCGTCGAGGCCCTGCCCCGCAGCCCCGGCGGCTACGCCCGCCGCGAGATCGCCGTCGACGCCGAGCGATGGCTCCCCCTGTCCACCCGCTACTACGACGCCCACGGCAAGCTGCTCAAGACCCAGACCGCCGGCCGCATCGCCAGGCACGGCCCCTACTGGCGCCCCAGCCTCGCGACCGTGCGCGACCACCGCACAGGCCACGCCAGCGAGCTCGACGTCTCCGCCCGCACCATCGACGCCGGCGTCGACCCCGACCACTTCACCCAGCGCTTCCTCCAGAGCGGCCGCTGAGCCGCCTCGACACGACAGCCCTCCCTCGCTACGATGGGCGCGACCGCAGCCGTCGTGAGGGAAGCTAGCCATGGAGCGCGTGGCGCGCTGGATCGTCCAGCACTCGGTGCTCACCTTGTTCGTCGCGGCGGCGGCCACGCTGCTGCTCGCGGCGCGCCTGCCCTGGCTCGACGTCGATCTCGCCGCCGGCGACCCCGCCCTCGACGCGAAGTGGCAGCCGCGCGACGCCGTGGTCGATCGCATGGTGTTCGTGGACGTCGACCGGCCCTCGGCGGGCGCGCCCGAGCCGACGGTCGACCGGCTCTTGCCGATGGTCGAGGCGCTGCGCGCCCTCGACGGCGTCGAGCAGGCGCCCGTGTCGGCCGTGGGCTCGGGCCGGGTCACGGGCATCGTCGTGGTCGGCACGGTGAGGCGGCTGGCGCGAGCCCGCCTCGCCCGCCGCATCCACGAGGCCCTCGCACGCCGCGAGGCGCTCTGCGGCGACCTGCTCGACGACGTCCTGCTCTCGCCCACCCTCGCCCGCGCCGTGTGGGCGAGCCAGCCCGAGCCCGTGCAGGACGCGATGGGCAGCCTCGAGGAGGCGACCCGGCGGGTCCCCGATGCGATCGGCCGCGCCGCCCATCGCCTGCTCGGCAGCCGACGGGTCCGGCGGGTGGTGCTGCGCGAGGCGCCGCGCGAGAGCCGGCGCCGCGAGGCCGCGCTGGTGGACGCCGTCGCGGCGGTGGTCGCACGCCACCGCGACGGCGCGGGCGCGCCGGTGACGGTCAACGGCTCGCCGGCCAGCCGGGTGCGTCGCGCGCGGCGCCTGGGGCGCGTGGCCGTCGGGGCCGTGGCGGGCGGCGCCGCGGTCGTGATGCTGGTGGTGCTGGCCGCGTCGCGCAGCGTGGCCTGCGCCGCCGTGGCGGTGGGCGCGGCGCTGCTGAGCGGGCTGTGGGCGCTCGGACTGATGGGGTGGATGGGCGTCTCGCTGACGGGGCCGATGGTCGTCGTCGGGCCGATGCTGCTCGGGGTGGGCGGGTGCCTGGCCCTGCGCGTGATGGGCGCGGGCGCGGCGGAGTCGCCCCGGGCCGCGGCCGCGCGGGGACTGGCGCGGGCCGGGGTGCCTGTGCTGCTGGGGGCGAACGCGCTGGCGGCGGGCTGCCTGTGGGTGGCGCTGTCCGGTCGGGAGGGCGCAGCGGAGCTGGGGCTGGTCGGTGCCCTGGGCGCGCTGTGCGCGACCGTTGCTGCGCTGACGGTGGTGCCTGGGCTGCTGCGCTGGGTGCGGCCGGCGCGGCTCACGCGCGTCGGCGCGCTCGCGGGGTCGCTGGCGCTCGCAGCGGCGGTCGTGGCCGGCGGGCTGGCCGTGAGCAGCGCCGGGGGCGTGGGGACGGCTCAGGCGTGGCTGCTGACCGTCGCCTTCGGCGTGCTGGTGGTGCTGGCGGTGGCGCGATGCCTGCTGTGGGAGGAAGAGATCCCTACCAGGTCGTGTCCTCCTCGGCCTCGTCGTCCTTGCGGACGATGGGGACGAGCTGATCGCCCTGCCTGACGATGACGACCAGCATGCGGCACTGGTGGCACTGGATCTCCTGGCCCTCGACGACGGGCTCGTCGAGGTGGAGGTGGGCGAAGCACTCGGGGCAGATGACGGTCTTGCCGCCGTCGCGAATCATCTCCATGGGCTGGGGCTCCCGTCCGCAGATGGCTGCTCGCCGCTGGCCGGCTCGTGCGTGCTGGCCCGACGCACCCATTGTATCGGCGCTCGACTGCCCGGGTCAAGCGGCGGGGGTGGCGGGGCGCGCGAGCGACGTTCCAGCACCCGCAGCGACGACTCTCGCCGAGCGTCGGGGTTCGACGGAATAGTTCCACACTTGCGCAAGTGTGGAACTATTGCTTGCGGTCACCGCAGCGTCCAGCGTGCCTGGGCGCCCTGCGGCAGGCACGCTGGTGTGGGGCCGCGCACAGGGGATGTCCCATGCGGATCTGTGGCACAGGCTTCCAGCCTGTGGCCGATTGGCACCATGCGTGTGCTCGGCGCTTGATGGACTTGCACAACGGGCGCTCGGGCACCGTTTCAGCGAGGGTCCGTGAACGCGGGGCACGGCGATGCTGTGCCCCGCGGTGGGTCGGCGCTGGGGGTGCGGGCGGGCGCTAGCCCGCATTTCTCACCAGCTTTCGCCGCCAGCGACCGCCTTTCGCCCCAGGC
>CBFDBL010000559.1:0-4664 GCA_965603035.1 uncultured bacterium | reverse complement strand
CTTCTGCGTGCCGCTGAGAAGCCGACGCGGGGTGCGGCGGCACTGGCGCTCTTGCTCTACGCATGCGCGCTGCTGAGCAAGGAGGCGGCCATCATTTACCCGCTAGTCGTCGTGGTCTGCGGATCGCTGCTCGTGCGATATGGGAAGGATGGGCCCAAGGCGCGCCATGTCATGGCTGTTGTGGTCGGCCTGTGCGCGATCTTGGCGGTCTACCTCCTGTGGCGTTCGCGCCTGCCCGCGCTGGCGGTTGGACCCGTCGTGTACAACTTTGTGCCGGGTCTTGGGGGGGGCGGGGCCGAGGGTGCAGCGCTCGCGGAGGTACTGGGCGATGTGGCCGCGCATGGTGGGGATGCCGGCGAGGTGGAGGCGCGCCTCGATGAGGTGCTTGAGGTGGGCGTTGTAGCGGACCAGCTCCTGGTAGTCGGGGCTGTCGTAGGCGTCGCTGCCGAGCGGCATGTCGCGATCGTGGGTATCGACGGCGAAGACGAAGTCGTCGCCGCCTGAGCAGCGCTCGAGCCCGAGCTTCATGTGGGGGAAGCGCGCGTTGCCGAGCCGCCAGAGGTACTTGGCGACGCGGTGGGGCTGGTCGGGGACCGGGCGCGTCTCGACGCAGTCGCCGTCGAGTGTGTCGCGGAGCGGGGCGTCGGGGTCCACGACCGCGACGGCGCGGATCCGCTCGGGCGGCTCGGCGTCGCGGTAGGCGAGGCGCAGGTAGATGGCCATCGCCTCGGCGAGCATCGGGGAGGTGATCTCGGAGAGCTTCATCGCGGTCAGGGCGCGGCAGGCTGCCGCTCCGGCGCCGGGGCCGGCGGCGGCGCCGGGGCCGGCGGCGCGGGCGCCGGGTCGGGCTTGGGCCGTGCCGTGCCGTCGTGTGTCCAGATGAGGTCGGGGTCGAGCTGCCATGCGGAGTCGAACAGGCCCGCACAGTAGATGGGGTTGGTGTCGTCGTAGTCGGCCGCGAGCTCGCCGCGGGCCGGCTCGAGGCCGCCGGCGCCGACGCCGCGGTAGACGATGAAGTCGGGCAGCAGGTCGTACTTGTGGTTGACCCCGAGCGCGGCGCCGTAGCGGTGGCCCGAGCACACGACCACGTAGCGGTCGGGCGCCAGCGGGTTCGGGTAGATCAGCATCATCCCGGTCAGCGGCCCGCCGCGGAACGGGCGGCCCAGCACCTCGTAGCTGTCGCCGTTGAAGCGGACGGGCAGCTTGTCGGCGATCTTGGCGAGGGTGGCGTGGGTGCTGGGGGTGCCGAAGAGGAACAGGTGGGTCGAGGCGATGTCCTTGGCCGTGAGGTCGGTGTCCTTGGCGATGCGGCGGAAGCCTTTGGCGAAGGCGAACCACTCCTTCTGCATGTCGCGCGCCGCGAGGAGGTTGCGCTTCGTGGCGGCCTCGCCGCCGGTCGTGCCGTAGACGAGGAGGAATCGGCGGTTGAAGGCGTCCTTGATGGGGCCGCAGAGCAGGGGGATCTTGTAGAGCTTGCTGTCGCGCAGCTTTGCGATGCGGACGGTGAAGGTGCCCGCCTCGGGCTTGAGGGTCGCGGCCTTGCCGTTGACGGTGGCCCGCAGCGGCGCGGCGGGGTTTGCGAGCTTGCGCGGCGGTGCGAGGGTGAGGCGCGCGACGTTGGTCGTGGCGAGGGTCAGGCGGTTGCCGGGCTCGAGGGTGGCGTGGACGGTGGCCGGGGTGCCCCAGTGGGTGATGGCGTCGATGGTGACCCACCAGGCGCGGTTGTAGAGCAGGGTGTGGGTCTTGAAGCGGACCGACTTGGGCGCCTGGGCGCGGCGCTGGGCGTCCATCCACTCGAAGGCCCGGGGGGTGGAGAAGGCCTCGTCGGCGATCCAGTGGCTCGACCCTGGCAGCCGGACGAGCTGGGCGCGGGAGCCCATGGCCTGGAGCCGGGCGACGAAGCGATAGGCCTGCTCGGGCTTGATGAGGGTGTCGGCGGTGCCCTGGAAGGCGAGGACGGGCAGGTGCTGGAAGTTCTCGGCGAGGGGCCAGGCGAACTCGGTGTCGAGCAGGTGGCGCTTCCAGGGCTCGACCTTGGCGGGATCGAGGTCCTTCCAGAGCCAGTAGTCGGCCCTGCCGCACATGACGGCGACGCCGGCCCACAGGTCGGGGTAGTGGGCGGCGAGGGTGTAGGCGCCCATCCCGCCCATCGAGTAGCCGAGCAGGAAGATGCGGTCGGGGTCGATCTTGACCTTCTGCTGAGCGAGTCGGAGGACCTCGAGGACGTCGGCCTCGCCGATGCCCTGGAAGTCGGTATTGCTGCGTGCGAAGGGGCAGACGATGAGGTAGCCGCGCTCCTCGGCGAGGTCGGTGAGGCCGTAGGAGAGCTGGTGCCAGTTGGACTTGTCGAGCCAGGGGGCGTAGCCGTGGAGGTAGACGATGGCGGGGATGGGCTTGCGGCCTGTGTAGGTGCGGGGGATGTGGAGGACGTAGGGCTGGGCCGACTCGTCCTGGGGCGCGAGGTAGGCGAGCTCGCGGACCCCTGGCTCGAGGGCGGGCAGGCCGCGGCCCTGGTCGAAGCGGTCGAGCAGGTCGCTCGCGGTCTTGAGCTCGCGGTGGACCTCGTGGGCGTAGCCCGAGAGGCCCTCGTAGGAGCGCTGGAGGAGCGCGGCCTTCTCGAGCCGGAGCAGGACGTGGGCGAGGCCGTCGCGATCCACCTTGCCCGTCCCCGAGAGCCGGCCCAGGCGGTCGTGGATGGCCTTCGCCCACTGGCGGATGTTCTTCGGGCAGTAGAGGGTGCGGGTCAGGGCGCCGAGCTTGCGGCCATCGAGGGTGACCTGCGCGGTGAGCTCGAAGTAGGGCGACGCGCTGTCCTTCGGCGCCGTCCAGGCCAGGCGGGCCGACTGGAGCGCCAGCGCGGGCACGCTCGCGGGCGCGGCCTCGAGCGTATCGACCGTCCGCCCACGGTGGTCCTTGATCGTGACCGACGCCCCGACCTTCCCCCGCACCACCGGGTAGCCGCCCACGATCCCCAGGAACACCGTCGCCGCCTTGCCCGGCTCCACGAAGTCCTGACGCCCGAGCGACAGCCGCAGCGCCGAGAGCACGAACGGGTCGGTCGCGACCTCGCGGGCACCCATCGGCAGCACGACGGCCACGTCGTCGGGCTCGACGCCCTCCTCGCCCTTGACCAGCCGCACGAGGAACTGGAGCTGCCGCGCCTCGGAGGCGAGCTTGACCAGGCAGTGGACCCGCTTGCCCTTCGTCAGGCTGAGCGCGTGGCGCGCCGTCGAGCCGCCGATCGCGAAGGGGTCGCGGTTGCTCTCGACCACCTTCCTGCCGTCGAGCCACACCCGCGCGCTGCCCGTGTGGGTCAGCACCAGGGTGCACCGCACGTCCTTGCGCGGCAGCAGCCACGCCGAGAGGTAGAAGGCGCTCTCGCCCAGCGGCAGACAGCGCTCCTTGAAGTCCTGCACGCTCTGGGGGAAGACGGCGGCCTGCCAGGCGATGCCGCTCGCCGCGTCCGCCACGGCGCCGTCGCGCGGCCGCACCGCGGCCTCGCCGCCCGCCGCTCGCAGCAGGTCGGCGTCGAACTGCCCGGCCCGCTGCCGTTCCTGCGGGCCGGCGACCAGCCACGTGGTGACGCAGCCCACGCGGCTCGGCGCGCAGGCCAGCTCGCCCCCCTCGCCAGCCCAGCCCACCGACGCGGCAGCCGCTCCCACCAGGCCACACGCCACTACTCGAAGCACTGCATCCCGTCGGAACGTCATGAAGGCGATGGCGAGACTCCCACCTGCGAGGTCCGGGCCGCGGTCCGCCCTCATTGTAGGGAACCGGCAGGCGCCGAGTCAAAAACGACTCGCGTCTTCTCGGCCTCGTCGTCGTCCTCGTCGACTTCCGCGGCTGGCAGGGAGGGTGCAGGAAGCCGAAGGACTGCGGTGGGCCTGCCTCGCAATCCTTGACATGCCGTCGCGCCGGCGCTAGCATACGCCCGTGGGCCGCGGGGCAGCGGCCGCGACGCGTGTGGACATTGCGAGGGGACGCCATGACGGCCACACTGGTGGTCAAGAGCGGGATCACCGACAAGCAAGAGTACGCGCTGGCGCCGGGGAAGCCGTACTTCATCGGCCGCTCGCGCGAGGCCGACGTCGTGGTGAAGGACCAGCAGGCCTCGCGCCGCCACGCCGCCATCGAGGCCACCCCCGACGGCACCTGGACCATCGCCGACCAGGACAGCAGCAACGGCACCTACGTCAACCGCCAGCGCACCAAGACCCGCGTGCTCCGCGACGGCGACCTCGTGCAGATAGGCAAGACCACCTTCGAGGTCCACATCGCCGGCGCCCCCGCCAAGCCCGAGCCCGAGCCGAAGCCCAAGCCCCCACAGGAGGGAACCCTCATCGTCGGCAGGAACGGCGATCTCCACGCGAAGGGCACCGACAAGATCGAGCCGCCCCGCGAGCCCAGCCCCGCCGAGCCGCTCGCCTTCGCCCCGGGGGAGCCCGCCGCCGATGCCGAGCCCGAGCGGCACGTCCCCGCCAAGCAGGAAGCCGACGACGAGGACCTCCAGAAGCTCTTCGCCTTCCTCGACAAGCTCGAGGACGGCGAGCGCCCAGCCGACGACGCCGACCCGCCGGCCGGCGACAGCCGTTCGGTCCCCCACGAGCCGCCGCCCGTGACCCCACGCCCCACGAAGCCCACCGAGCGCGACGGCGACGGCGGCG
>CBFDBL010000558.1:0-4679 GCA_965603035.1 uncultured bacterium | reverse complement strand
GCACCCACGCGGATGAACTCGGGGTTGACGCGAGCGTGTTCAAGGAGAGCGACCTGCACGTGCACGTTCCGTCGGGCGGAGTGCCGAAGGACGGACCCTCGGCGGGGGTGGCCATGACGGCGGCGATGACGTCGCTGCTCACGGGCCGCTACTACCAGCGGTTCCACATCAGGAAGATCCCCGCCACCGAGCGGATGATCCCGCAGCACCTGGCGCCCGCCGGCTACGTCTCGGCGTGCATCGGCAAGTGGCACAACACGATGTCCATCGGCGTCTGGAAGCGCAGCGACGAGTACAGGACGCACCCGCTGGAGTGGGGCTTCGACGAGTTCTTCGGCTTCCTGGGCGGGATGCGGCGCTACTTCGACCCGAAGCTCGGCTACCAGACGGGCCGGGGCTGGATCCCCATGCCGCTCTACGACGGCACCGAGCCCGTGTCGAAGATCCAGTATCTGACCGACGAGCTGACCGACCGCGGCATCGCCTTCATCCGGCGCCACAGGGCCGAGCCCTTCTTCCTCTACCTGTCCTACAACGCCATCCACACGCCCGTCGAGGCGCCCGAGGCGCTCGTCGCGAAGCACGGGGGCGACAAGGTCGCGGCCATGCTCGACTCGCTCGACCAGGGGGTCGGCCGCGTGCTCGACACGCTCGAGGAGCTGGGCCTGCGCGAGAACACCCTCGTGCTCTTCATCGGCGACAACGGCGGCTATCTCAAGGATGGGAACTGGACGCTCCACGGCCGCAAGGGCAGCCTCTTCGAGGGCGGCCTCCGCGTGCCCTTCCTCGCGAGCTGGCCCGCGCGGCTGCCCAAGGCCACGGTCTACGCCGAGCCCGTCACCCACCGCGACGTCCTGCCCACCATCGTCGCCGCCGCGGGCCTGCCCATCCCGAAAGAGCTCGACGGCGCGAACCTGCTGCCCTGCCTGCTCGGCGAGAGAAAAAAGCCGCCGCACGAGACGCTCTTCTGGGGCGGGCGCGGCCGCTTCGCCGTCCGACGCGGCCCCTGGAAGCTCGTCAACGACAGCGACGCGCGCAAGGGCGAGCCCACCCTGCGCCTCTACAACCTCGCCAACGACCTCGCCGAGCAGCACAACGTGCTCGGCGAGCACAAGGCCATCGCCGACGAGCTGGCCGCCCTCCACAAACAGTGGCTCGCCGACGTCGGCCAGCGCGGGAGGCAGTAGACGAACGACAACCATCCAGCGTCGTGCGGGGGCCGGGCTTCGCCCTGAAGGGTGAGACTCCGAACGGCCTGCGCGCGTTGGGAGTCCACGCCTTCAGGCGTGAGTGGGGCCGCCGAGGGCGAGATGAGCACGCCTTCTCGATCGCGAGTGGTATCGCGTCGTGCGGGGACCGGGCTTCACCCTGAAGGGTGAGACTCCGAACGGCCTGCGCGCGTTGGGAGTCCACGCCTTCAGGCGTGAGTGAAGCTGCCGAGAAAGGGAAAGGAGCGACGAATGCGCATCACCGCAGGATGCGTGGCCATCGCGCTGGCCGTCGGCACGGGCGCGCTCGCCACCGAGGGCAAGGGGCCGTGGGGCCATCTGCCGGGGATGTACGGCTACTCGGCGTGCTTCCGCCTCGACCCGAAGACCAGCAACGAGGTGAAGCCGAATGCGACCCGGGGCTGGACCCTCCGCGGCGCCTACAAGGCCGTTGCGATCCGCTCGAACGCACCGGGCAACGTCTATCACGAGGGCGAGCAGCCCGAGCTGACCTTCCAGCTCGAGAATCTCACGGACAAGCCGATCCAGGTCCGCGGCACGGTCGAGGCCATCCGCTACAGCCAGGGCGGACGGCCCGGCGACCAGTGGTGTCCCGAGCTGCGCCGCCTCGAGGCCGTCGGCAGCGTGCCCATCGACGTCAAGCTCGAGCCGAAGGGCTGGCAGAACCTCACCGTCCGCCCGCCCATGGCCGCGAGCAAGGGCGGGTACGGCTACGTGGTGGACCTCGGCCCGAGCGGCCGCCAGTTCCTGACCAGCGCCGTGCGCACCTTCAAGCCCAGCCTCCGCCGCGTCCAGTTCCCCAGGCAGTCGCTCGAGCACATGCCGCCCGCCATCCTCGAGCGGCTCGGCGTCCAGGCCGTCCGCTACGAGGTCGGCTTCATCGCGCGCGACGAGGGCGCCCGCTACGAGCGCCTGATGGAGCGGGTCGCCCGCGACCTGCGGGAGATGCACGCCCACAAGGTGACCTGCGCCGCCGAGATCGGCGCCGGCACACGCCACCAGCCACTCGGGCGCGGCCGCCCGCATCTCGACGACAACGCCGTGATGAGGCAGACCAAGCAGGACATGGCCTGGCTGCCGTCCCGCGACGACGAGTACCAGAAGTTCGTCTACGACCTCGCCTGCGCCTACGGCTGGCCGAAGGGCCCCATCACGGGCCTAATGCTCTGGAACGAGCCCTGGGAGGGCCTGAGCATCAGCGGCTGGGGCGCCGACATGCTCCGCTACCGCGAGCTCTACCGCCGCATGGGCGACGCCGTCTTCCAGGCGCGCAAGGACGCCGGGGTGGACGTCCTGGTCGGCGGATGCGACTCCTCGACGAACACGTGGGACAAGCTCTTCGGCGAGGGCATCGAGCGCAGCCCCTTCTGGCCCCGCTACCTCGACTTCTGCTCCATCCACTACCAGGGCCTCGCCGCGCCCGTCCTCTACCCCGAGTGGAACCAGCGGAAGCACTACAAGGGCCGCGTGCTGATCTGGGACACCGAGAGCTGGACGGCGAACACCGACGACCGCTTCCTCGGCGTCGTCGCCGCCAACCGCGCCGCGGGCTACGACCGGGCGCTCGGCAGTCTGAGCCGCATCGCCGTCGCCACCCTCAGCCACCACCGCGTCGCCACCGACGACATCCGCACCCAGGACGGCACGCAGCGGATCGAGCGCTGGGTCGAGTCGCGCCCCCTCGCCGCGGCGTACGGCGCCTGCCAGCACTTCATCGGCGAGCGCGACTTCAAGGAGATTCTCTTCAAGACCGGCCTCCCGTGGGTCTTCGTCTTCGACGGCTTGAAGGGGAACCCCGACGACGGCACGGTGGTCGTGGTGGGCGAGCTGGCGCCGCTGTTCGGCGGCAGTAAGGGCCGGGGCGTGCTGTTCCGCGGCGTGCGCAGCCTGGCTGAGGTGCGTCTCAAGGAGACGCTGCGGCGGCAACTCCCACGTCTGCCCGCCGATTCCCCCGACCGAGCGAAGCTCGAGGAGCGGCTCGCCGAGGACATGCCCTTCACTGAGCCCACACTGACCCTCGATGCCAGCCCCGACTACTCGCTCTACGACGTCTACGGCAACCGCGCCATCCCCATCGCCGCCGCGGGCTTCACGGAGGCCATCCCGCTCACCGAGCAGGGCTTCTTCTTCCGCGCGGATCCGAAGCGCAAGGGCAGCTTCGCGCGGCTCATCGCTGCCATCCGCAAGGCCCGCATCGAGGGCATCGAGCCGCTGGACATCGTGGCGTATGACATGACCGCGCCCGTCGCGGCCAAGCCCGTCCTGCGGCTGCGGCTCACCAGCCAACTCAACCGCCCGGTCAAGGGCACCCTCTCCGTCACGCTCGGCGCCCTGAAGGTCGAGCACCCACAGACCCTGAGCTTCGCGCCCCGCGAGCGGAAGCAGGTCGAGGTCAAGGTGGTCGGCGGCACGCCGTCGCCCGACAACACCTATCCGCTCGCCGTGCGGTTCGACGCGGACCACGGTCTCGCCGTCCATCACGAGCCGATGCACGTCAACCTCATCGGCCGCCGCACCATCACGGTGGACGGCCAGCTCGACGACTGGCGCGGCGCGCTGCCCCAGACCATCGACGCCCGCGGCCCGGGCGGCCCGTCCTTCGCCGAGGCGATGTGGCTGCCCTTCCAGACCTTCGAGGCCGGCAAGGCCAGCGGCATCGCCGTCGCCTACCTCGCCGCCGACGACCGCTTCTTCTACTTCGCCGCCAAGATCGCCGACGACACCCCCCACCCGGGCACCGTCCGCCACGCGACGTGCGACGACAGCCGCTACTTCTACCCCGAGGTCAGCTACAGCATCGACCGCGAGGGCAAGCGGGTCGAGCACCGCTGGCCCGAGGGCGTCCGCCGCTTCAGCTACCGCCGCGGCCCCGACCTGCCGAGCGGGCCGCCCGCGTTCGACAACGTGCTCATCGCCTTCAACGCCATCCCCCTCGGCCAGGACGGCTGGCTCGCCCATCTGCCCGGCCGCATGCCGAAGTTCAGCGTCTACAAGAGCACCGACTACCAGTACGCGCTCAACAAGGTGGCCGATGCCTTCGGCGGCGGCACGGAGATCTGGCGGCTCGAGTGCCCTGGGATGGTGCGGAAGCACTTCTATCCGCGGCAGCCGAAGCACCCGAAGGAGGGCGCCGTGAGGGGCGGGAAGCTGGCCATCGTCTACGCCGAGGGCACGCGCATCGTCGAGTGTGCCATCCCGTGGGCCGAGATCCCGCACGTCCAGGCGCTCCGTGACGCGGGCAAGCCCGTGAAGCTGAGCTTCCGAGTCAACCACAATACGCGCGGCCCCGTGATGGAGCTCGCCCGCGACCGCTCGGCCGCCGAGGGGCTCAGCCACAGCTTCCACCCCGACTGGAGCCAGCACTGGCCCAACGAGCTGGCCTTCGCCTTCGAGCGCTAGCCCGCATTTCTCACCAGGAGCGCCGCGCCAACTCGGTCATTCTGAGCGTAG
>CBFDBL010000557.1:0-4681 GCA_965603035.1 uncultured bacterium | reverse complement strand
GCCACCGCGCCCGACGGCGCCGTCGTGCTCTTCGACGGCACCGACGCCAGCGCCTGGAGCGCCGTGGACGGCGGCCCTGCCGGCTGGAAGGTCGCCGACGGCATCCTCCACGTCGTCCCCGGCACCGGCGACGTCCTCTCGTGCGAGACCTTCGCCGACCACGTCCTCCACATCGAGTTCCGCTGCCCCGACATGCCCGACGCCACTGGCCAGGCCAAGGGCAACAGCGGCGTCTACCTCCAGGGCCGCTACGAAATCCAGGTGTTGGACTCCTATGGCTTCGCCACCCCCGGAAAGGGAGATTGCGGGGCGATCTACGACCAGCACGCGCCGCTCGTCAACGCCTGCAAGCCGCCGCTCGAATGGCAGAGCTACGACGTCGTCTTCCGCGCCCCGCGCCGCGACGCCGAGGGCGCCCGCATGACCGTCCGCCACAACGGCCGCGTCATCCACAACAACGTCGTCCTCCCAGGCCCCACCGGCGGCGCCATGGACATCCCGCCCGGCCAGCCAGGCCCCCTGCGACTCCAGGACCACGGCAACCTCGTGTGCTACCGCAACATCTGGGCCCTCCACCTCCCGCTCGAGGGCTCCGCCACCTACGGGCCGCGATAGGCGAGCGCCATGGACATCGAGATCCGCGACGCCGCGCACGACGACCGCACCGTCATCCAGAACATGGGCACCCTCTACGTCTACGACCTCTCCGAGTTCCTCGGCTGGCCGTGTCCCGACGACGGCCTCTACGCCTGCCGCAGCTTCGCGTCCTACTGGGACGAGCCCGACCGCTGGCCCTTCGTCGTTCGCGTCGGCGGCGAGCTCGCCGGCTTCGCGCTCATCGACACCCTCGGCAACGCGCCCGAGACCGACTACAACGTCGGCGAGTTCTTCATCCTGCGCAAGTTCCGCCGGCGCGGCGTCGGCTCCCACGTCGCCCGGACCCTCTTCGAGCGCTTCGGCGGCCGCTGGGAGATCATGCAGCTCCTGCGCAACGGCCCTGCCATCGCCTTCTGGCGCGCCGTCGTCGCCGCGCACACCCGCGGCCACTACGCCGAGGCCCTCGAGTTCGTCCCCCTGCTCGACCGCGAGATGAACATCCTCCGCTTCGCCAGCCAGCCCCGGCGCGGCACCCTCGATCGTTGACGCTCGACCGCCGCCGTCCTGCGCCCGCCATGCCGACCCGTCCCTGTCGCGCCGCCCTCTGACGCCGAGCGGGACGTGTTCACAGTTCTAGAACTATGAACACACAAGGCCGACACCTACCGTCGTGCGCCCCATGCCGGCCGGTGTCTGTCACGCCGCCCTGTGAGGCGGAGCGCAACGTGTTCACAGTTCTAGAACTATGAACAATCCGGGCGGGCACCCACGGGCCACGCTCGGCACCCCAGGAGAGGGGGACGCTGAGGCAGGACGCGGGAACCCGATGCGACAACCTGTCCCTCTCCCGCCGGGCTCATCCCTGCCCACAACCCTGCGCGATGCATGCGGACGGGGGCTCCCGCTCGTCCCCGTGCTCCTGCGCGGGGACGGCGCTCTCCGACGCTCCGCGTCGTCGCTGCCGCGAGCGCGCGGCGGAAGCCGTCGGCAGCGGGACGTGGCGGATTGCGGTCGTGCGTGCATCTCGCGAGGGAACTTCCCGGCCCGCGGCGCGTCCATGATAGCAGGGTTGCTCTATCGGTGCGTCGGCCCCCAGGTCACGGGTGCGGTGCCCAAGCGGGCCCCGGGCCGCTGCCGCAGGAACGCCGCCGCCAGGCACGAGAGGAGGAGAGACGGATGAAGGCTCTCGCCGTGGTCGCCGTCGTGGCACTCGCCGCCGCGTCCACCGTCGCTGCTGCCGAGCTGCGCGTCCAGCCCAACAAGGAGAACGTCGTCGCCAGCCGCCTCGCCGGCACCTGGCGGCCCCACGCCGCGCTCACCGAGCGCCTCACGGGCCGCCCGCCCAGGGAAGGCGGCGAATCGCCCACGGACGTCATCGCGTTCAAGGCCGACCCGGCCGTCGCCGCGACAGTCCCCGCGAAGTACCGCGAGTTCCTCGTCGGCAAGCCCCTCTTCATGGCCGGCCGCATGACCCTCCGCGGCACCGACCACCCCTTCCTGCTCGTCGAGCTGCACGGCAACCCGCACGTCGTCTACTTCCGCGAGCGCGACGGCGACCCCATGGGCGACGCCGAGTCGTTCAACCTCGTCGTCGCCCCCGCCAAGGACAGCGCGAAGGACCTGCTCTTCATCGGCGGCGACTTCAACAACCAGCCCTTCACCGCCTTCGAGCGCCCGCCCCAGTAAGGCGCCCGCGTGTCCCTTCGCGCGCTCGTTCGCGCCGCGAGCTCTTGGCCCGTCTGTGCGCCATGGCCCTCCGCTTCGCCACCGGCGTCACGCTCCTCGGACGGGTCCTTGTCGGCTCGCCCGGCCCGCCGCAGCGCCCGCCCTCGCAGGCCGACGCGAAGATCCCACACCTGGCCAGGTGCGGGACCCTCGTCCCAGCCGTGGCTCCTGGCCGGGTCCCTCCGCCTCCGCTCCCCGAGCTTGGCGCAAGCCACAACCCCTTCCTCTGCCGCCCGTGCCACCGGTATCTGGCGCGCTTCTGGAGCTGCATGACTTCCCACAGTGCTCATGCCACCAGGTATAATAGTGACGCCCGTGCTCGCCTTCACCATAGCGTCGCCTTACCCTATTACCGACTCCCCCCGCGCCTTACCTCGCCGCTCGCTCGTCGCGCCCTGCGACAGCCTCCGCGCTCGTATCGCGGACAGGACCCTGAGTCGATCGCCGCCCGTTCCCGCGCGGCACGACCGCCCCGCCCGGGCTGCCGCCAATGCAAAGGTCTTTGGAGTTGCCATGTTGCAGACATGAAGAAGGTCGGTTGCCTCGAGCACAGGCTGGCGCTAGCCCGCATTTCTCACCAGATTCTGTCGTGGACGCCACAACGACATGCCAGGCAACGACAAGGGGTGAGCGCTAGAGAGAACGGACCGCTCACGGTGTCGTGACCAGCGAGTCGAGTTTCGTCTCAGGCAAGGACGCACGCGCGGCCTTCCGGAGGCGTAGCCAAGTGGCTACGTCGAGGACGGGCCGCACGGAGGACGCGGCCTGGGGCGAAAGGCGGTCGCTGGCGGCGAAAGCTGGTGAGAAATGCGGGCTAGACACACGGCCCATCCGTCCTGGGGAGGACCGGGATGGCGATCCGCACGCCAGCGCACAGCGCGGCGCAGCATACGGTCGGGCGACGCAGGGGACTCACCTTCATCGAGCTCCTCGTCATCACGGCCATCGCCGGCGTGCTGCTCATCCTCCTGCTGCCTGCCGCCGCCTACGCACGGTCGCGGGCCCGCGACGCCGGCTGCAAGTCCAACCTCCGCCAGCTCTGGGGCGCCCTCTCCTACTACGCCAACGACCACGGCGGAGCCCTCCCCGTCAACCACGCGACCCCGGGCCGCATCTCCAACATCCTCTACAAGGACCGCCGGCGCACAGGGTGGGGCCCGATCCACCCCCGCTACCTGCGCGACTACCACGTCTTCTTCTGCCCCAACGACCCCGGCCGCGGGCCCGCCTGGGAGTACGGCTGGTCGAACTAGGAGGTCGAAGACGAGCAGGTGCAGGGCTCCTACGGCTACCGCGGCCGCCACGGCTACGCCCACGCGGCCTCGACCGGCTTCGTCATGGGCATGGTCGAGACCCGGCCCGGCCGCGTGTTCGGCTGCGACTTCTACGAGCCCTTCTTCGCCCCGCCGCGCATCCACCACAAGAGCCACATCAACGTCCTCCGCGCCAGCGGCCAGGTCGAGCAGCTCGACATGCTCGTCAGCTTCGGGCCCACCGACGCCGACATCCAGGCCGCCCTCGACGCACTCGACCATCACGGAGGCACACCCCCCGAACACGACGGGGCGACCGCAGGAGCCCGCGGTCGCCATCGCAGCAGCGCAGAGGAGAGGAGAGCGGGCCAACACGACAGCGCACGGTGACAGCAGACGCAAGGAGGCCAGACAGCGGCCGCGACGCCCCGCGTCCGCGGCCAGCACACCCACGACCGACCGCGGCGGAGCCGCGGCGAGGCGCGACGCAACTTCGCGTCGCGACGCGACACGCACCCGGGAGGGGAGGAATGAGTGAGGCAACTCGTGATCGACAACACAGGCACCCGGACCCGCTTCAGTAGGATTGCACAGCACCCGCATCGTCCGGCAGCACCGCCCGCGCCCGCCGACCTGGCCGATGCGCTCGAGCGCCTGGCGGCCAGGCTCGCGGCTGCCGCCGCTGAGCCCGACTCGAGCACCGCGACCCTCGAGGACTGCGCCGGCGACGCGCGCCGCGTCGCAGCCAGCCTCCGCAGCATGGTGCTGCTGTTCGACAGGAGCCGCGCCGACGCCCTCGCGCGCCGCGAGGACGAGCTCAAGTCCATCGCCCTGCTCGTCGGGCAGGCCGTCCGCGACCTCGCCCGCAGCAACCAGCGGCTCGCCGACGAGGTCGGCTCCCAGACCGAGCAGCTCGACGAGATCGCCGTCCTCGACCCCGACGACCTCATCTCCGACCGCCTGCGCAACCTGGTCAACAGCCTCCACCAGACGACCAGCGAGGTCGGCCGCGACCTCGACCACGTCGCCAACGGCGTCGAGAGCTCCAACCAGCGCATCGCCGCCCTCGAGCACGAGCTCGAGGAGGCCCGACGCAAGGCCCTCTA
>CBFDBL010000556.1:0-4696 GCA_965603035.1 uncultured bacterium | reverse complement strand
GGCGCGCGAGGTGCGGCCGCGGCTCATCGTCACGGGGGCGAGCGCCTACCCGCGGTTCATCGACTTCGAGGCCTTCGGCGCGATCGCGCGCGAGGTGGGCGCCCTGCTCATGGCCGACGTGGCGCACCCCGCCGGCCTCATCGCCGCCGGCCTCCATCCCTCGCCCGTGCCGGTCGCCGACCTCGTGACCGCGACGACCCACAAGACGATGCGCGGCCCCCGCGGCGGCATCATCCTGTGCAAGGCGGCCTACGCCAAGGCCATCGACAGCCAGGTGTTCCCCGGCATCCAGGGCGGGCCGCTCATGCACACCATCGCCGGCAAGGCCGTCGCGCTCCGCGAGGCGCTCAAGCCCGACTTCCGACACTACCAGAAGCAAATCCTCGACAACTGCCAGGCCCTGCTCGCCGAGCTCGCCGGGCGCGGCTACCGCATCGTCAGCGGCGGCAGCGACAACCACCTGTTCCTCGTCGACCTCCGCAGCGTGGCGCCCGACATGGCCGGCCGCCAGGCCTGCGAGCTGCTCGACGAGGCCGGCATCACCGTCAACCACAACCTCATCCCCTTCGACCCTCGCCCCGCGCGCCAGACGAGCGGCGTGCGCATCGGCACGCCCGCCGTCACCACGCGCGGCATGACCGAGAACGAGATGGCCACGATCGCCGCCTGGATCGACGACGTGCTCCGCCACCCGGCCGACGCCGCACTCCGCCTGCGCGTCCGCGAGGAAGTCGAGGGCCTGTGTCTGCGTTTCCCCATCTACCCGGGGCTCACCGGCAGCCTGCTGCCCGAGCTGGTCCACCGGGTTGGCGCTTGAGAAGGGACGCTCCGATGACCAGGAAGCCGCTCGCCGTCGCCCTCGCCCTCGTGCTCGCCGCCCCAGCCTTCGCGGCCAAGCCGCGCAAGACCTGGGTCAGCCGTGCCCGCGACTTCACACAGAGCTCGCTCAAGGCCGTCGGCCGGCAGTTCAAGACGCTCACCGAGGCCATGCACCACCAGACCGTGAGCTTCCGCAAGGGCACGGCCAACTCGGTGACCCAGCTCACCCGCTCGGGCCGCCGCAGCATCGACAGCGTCAAGCGCACCGTGTCGACCTGGGGCCGGCGCTCCTTCGCCCGCACCCACCGCACCATGGGCGACTTCACCCGCAACCTCCTGCCCGCGGGCGGCGCCGAGACCGCGGTGCCGACCGTCGTGGCCCGCGAGATCACCTCGCCCGCCATCGACCCGCTGTTCCTGCGGCGCAACGACATCGTCGTGGCCTGGCGCACCTCGAGCGGCGGCCGCCCCTTCCGCCGGAGCCTCATCCTCGAGGACCGCGCGCTCTTCGAGGACGCCGGCGGCGAGATCTACTCGTTCGACCCCCGCAACGGCATCGCCCAGTGGGTCTACCCGCTGCCCCAGCCGAGCCAGGTCGCCTACCGCGTCGACAAGGACCACGTCTTCGTCGTGGCCTCCGACACCTTCTTCGAGCTCGACCGCCGCATCGGCCTGCCCCGCCGGCGCACCGTCCTGCCCTTCCCCGTCTCCACCGCGCCCGCTGTCGGGAACGACCTCTACGTCATCGCCTCGTGGGACCGCCGCGCCTACTGCATGATGCGCGGCAAGCGCGTCAAGCTCTGGGCCTTCATGCCCCTCCACGGCATCGAGGCCGCACCAGCCCTCGCCCCCACGCTCGTGTTCGTCGCCGAGACCAGCGGCACCCTCTCCGCCTACTCGCCCGCCGACCGCCGAGCCCTCTGGGAGTACAAGGCCGACGACGCCATCCGCGTGGACCTCGTCCTGACGACCAACCACATCATCTTCCCCGCCGAGGACCTCGCGGTCCACTGCGTCAACCGCTTCGGCGGATTCCGCTCCTGGAAGTTCCCCGTCCGAGGCTTCGTCCGCCAGCCCGTCTGGGCCACCGACGAGCGCTGCTACTTCTCCGCCGAGGGCGACGCCCTCTACGCCATCGACCTCTTCAAGGGCAGCCTCGTCTGGCGCGTGCCCAAGGGCGGATGGCCCATCGCCGTCGGCAGGCAATACCTCTACATCCACGGCGCCGACAACGAGATCTGGGCCATCGACAAGAAGACCGGCGAGAAGGACTGGACCGTCTCCGCCAAGCCCTTCGCCTACATCGCGCGCAACACCACCACCGACCACATCTACCTGTGCTCCAACAAGGGCGACGTCTACGCCCTCTACCTGCGCGGCGACCACCTCGAGAAGAAGAGGCCCGGCGCCCCGCGCCCGCGGCCCGGCGAGCCCGAGATCCCCGAGGTCGAGAAGCCCACCGTCCGCGAGCCCGAGCCGGTCGTCCCCGCGCCCGGCACCGAGCCCGCCGTCGTGCCCGTCGTGCCGAAGAAGCCCGCCGCCGGCGGCGAGGAGGATTGGTAGTCCCCCCGACCCCGAGCCAGGGCGCCCGACCGCCGAGCGCAGGCCTTCCCCCGCTGACCCGCGTCCCCAAGCCAGGGAACCGCCCGTGATCATCCACACCAAGGCCCACGCACGAGCCGGCCTGCTCGGCAACCCCTCCGACGGCTTCCACGGCAAGACCATCGCCTTCAGCATCCGCAACTTCGCCGCCCGCGTCACCCTCTACGAGAGCCCCGAGCTCGAAATCCACCCCAGCGCCGACGACCGCCACGCCTTCAAGAGCGTCGACGACCTCGTCCGCCAGGTCAGGCTCCACGGCTACTACGGCGGCGTGCGCCTCGTCAAGGCCGCCATCCGCAAGTTCACCGGCTTCGCCGCCAGCCAGCACCTCGAGCTGCCGCGCCGCAACTTCACCGTCCGCTACCGCAGCACCATCCCGCGCCTGGTCGGCCTCGGCGGCTCGAGCGCCATCGTCACCGCCGTCATCCGCGCCCTCATGCGCTTCTACGACGTCGAGATCCCCCAGACCCTCCTGCCCTCCGTCATCCTGCGCGCCGAGACCGAAGAGCTCAAGATCCCCGCCGGCCTCCAGGACCGCGTCATCCAGACCTACGGCGGCATCGTGTTCATGGACTTCGCCCAGGCCCTCTTCGACCGCCAGGGCCACGGCCGCTACGAGCCGCTGGCCAAGGGCTGCATGCCCGACGTCTTCGTCGCCTACCGCGCCGAGCTGGCCGAGGGCTCCGAGGTCGTCCACAGCGGCCTGCGCGTGCGCTTCCAGCGCGGCGAGCCAGCCGTCGTACGGGCCATGAAGCGCTTCGCAGGCTTCGCCGCGCGCGGCCGCAGGGCACTGCTCGACGGCGACCGCGCGACCCTCGGCAAGCTCATCGACGCCAACTTCGACCTGCGGCGCCGCATCTGCCAGCTCAACCCGCGCCAGATCGAGATGGTCGAGGCGGCCCGCGCGCTCGGCGCCCCCTGCAAGTTCGCAGGCTCCGGCGGAGCCGTCGTCGGCCTCTACGACTCCGCCGCCCAGTTCCGCCGGCTCCGCGCCGCCTACACCAGGCTCGGCTGCAAGATCGTCAAGCCCCGGCTCTGAGCCGGGCTCTCCCCGCGTCGTCCCCTCTCCCCGTTGCGCGCACCCCCATGCCCCGCCCGACGCCCCCCGCGGGGCCCCTCTCCCCGCGGGAGAGACAGCCGGGCCCGCCGGCGGTCGGGGGTGCGGCGGTGGAGCCCCCGTGGCCGACGTCGCCAGCCTCGAAGCCGCCCTCGAGCGCCGCACGCGGCGCCTCGGCGGCCACTACACCCCCATGCCCATCGCCCGGCGCGCCGTCGCCGCCGCGCTCGGGCCGCTATGTCGCGAGCGGGGCCGCGAGGGGGTCCTGCGCCTGCGGATCCTCGACCCCGCCGTCGGCAGCGGCCGCTTCCTGCTCGCCGCACTCGACCTGCTCGCCGAGGCCACCGGCCACCCCGACCGCCACCGCGCCGCCCTCGCGCACCACTGTCTCTTCGGCATCGACGTCTGCGCCGAGGCCGCCGCACTCGCCCGCCAGCGCATCGCCGACGCGGCCGGCATCGCACCCGCGGCTCTCGAGCGCCACATCGTGGCCGCCGACAGCCTGCTCGCCGACCTGCCCGCGACGCTCGGCGTCGGGGCCTTCGACGCCGTGGTGACGAATCCGCCCTGGCTCTCGCACTCGGGCCGCCAGGCCGCGGCCCTCGCGCCGCGGCGCCGCAGGGCGCTCGCACGGCGGTTCGCCGCCTTCCGCCGATGGCCCACCACCCACGGCGCCTTCCTCGAGCTCGCCGCCCGCCTGCTCGCCCCAGGCGGACGCGCCGCCCTCATCCTCCCCCACCAGGTCTGCCACCTGCCCGGCTACGAGGCCGCCCGCCGCGCCGCACGCGCCCGCTGCCGCCTCGAGCCCCCGCCCGAGCCGCTCGGCGAGCACTGCTTCCCAGGCGTCACACAGCCCGCCGCCATCGTCTTCCTCCACCGCCCCGTCGCCGTCCTGCCGCAGGGGTGCCGCGCCCAGGCTCGCCCGGGCGTGCGAGCCCCCGCCGCCGGCCTCGACCGCGTCGCCGCCCGCATCCTGGCGAAGCTCGAACGCCACCCGCCGGCGCCGCGCGAGGCCTTCGGCGACATAGGCGTCCACTCGGGCAACAGCGCCAGGCTCATCGTCCACGCCGAGCCAGGCCCCGGCCGCGCCCCGGTCCGCGAGGGACGCTGCATCCGCGCCTTCGCCCTCGACCCCGCCCGCAAGTGGCTCGACGTCGAGCCCCGCCTGCCCGACGGCCGCTACTGCACCATCCGCCCGCTCGCCACCTACCTCCGCGC
>CBFDBL010000555.1:0-4740 GCA_965603035.1 uncultured bacterium | reverse complement strand
GCGCGCTACTGGCCTTCTACGAGAACAAGATCGCCTTCCAAGGCTTCATCTGGAACATCAATTCCTTCGACCAGGAGGGCGTCCAGCTCGGCAAGGTGCTCGCGAAGAAGTACATCGGCGGCTTCAAGGGCCAGGGCATCGACGGCACCGGCCGCGCCATGATGGACGCTGCCGGCCTCGGCTAGCCCGCGCCGGCCCGCGAGGGGGGCATGACGAACCGGGAGTGGATCCAGCGCGTCCTCGCCCACGACGGCACCGTGGCCGTGCCCTACAACCTCATGCTCTCGCCGCCCGCGCGCGCCGCGCTCGAGGCGCACCTTGGCGACGACGACGTCGAGGCCGCTCTCGACCTGCCGCTCAGGATGGCGGGGCCGCTGTCCGTCAAGCCGCTCTACGCGTCGCCGGCCGACTACGGCGAGCGGGTCCGCGACGAGTTCGGCGTCGAGTGGACCACCAGCGACATCGACCGCGGCAGCCCCGTCGGCCCGCCCATCGCCGAGCCCAGCCTCGACGGCTACAGCTTCCCCGACCCCGCTGCTGCCTACCGCTTCGAGCATCTCGACGCATGGTGTGCGGCAAACGCCTCGCACTACACGATCCTCTGGGTCGGCGACCTGTGGGAGCGCGCCACCTTCCTGTGCGGGATGGAGCGGCTGCTGCTCTGGGTCGCGCTCGAGCCCGCCTTCGTCGATGCGCTCCTGCGCGGCGTCGCCGACTACATCCTGCGGACGATGGACATCCTGTTCGACCGCTTCGCCTTCGACGGCATCGCGCTCAGCGACGACTACGGCACGCAGAAGGCCATGCTCGTCAGCCCCGACGCGTGGCGTCGCTTCGTCAAGCCGCGTCTCGCCGACATCTTCGCGGCGGCGGCGGCCGCGGGCCGCACCGTCTTCCTCCACTCCTGCGGCAACGTCCGGCCCGTCGTGCCCGACCTCATCGACATCGGCCTCGACATCCTCCACCCCATCCAGCCCGAGGCCATGGACGTCGCCGAGCTCAAGCGCTCCTTCGGCCGCCACCTCACCTTCTGTGGCGGCTTGGGTACACAGGACCTGCTCGTGAACGCCACCCCGGCCCAGATTCACAGGGAAGTGGCCCGTCTCAAGGACGAGATGGGCCGGGGTGGCGGCTACATCCTCGAGCCCGGCATCACCGTCCAGGCCGACGTCCCTCTTGCCAACCTCCTCGCGGTCATCGAGGCAGCGAGTGGCTGAGGCCACCGGCGGGCGAGATGGACCGAGCGCCAGTTCACAACCATATACGTGGCAACAGGTTGTGAAGCCGAGATCCGGAAGCCCGTAAACGCCCCATTCTCGCGTTCTAGAGGGGGCGCGCGACCCATAGTACCTCCGGCCGAGTTAGGCTACCCTAACATCTTCACAAGTGTATGGGTGCGCTACGCTTGGATGGATCGGCCCCGCGGGCAGATCGGCGGGCCCGGAGGGCTAGAATCGCGTTTTTTGACGTGCTGACGCGTCAGGGCGCCGGCGGTCGTCATGGGAGCCGCCTTTGACGCACGCCGTCCGACATGCGATCATAGACGCCCCGTTCAGACCCGACACCCTTTGGAGCGATCCCATGGCCGCGGACCGACCGAACATCCTGCTCATCACCAGCGACCAGCAGCACGTCTCGACCCTCGGCGCCGTGAACGAGCGCATCCAGACGCCCACGCTCGACCGCCTGTGCCGCGAGGGCGTGCGCTACGACCGCTGCTACTGCACCAACCCCACGTGCACCCCCTGCCGCTCGTCCATGATCACGGGCATGTACCCCTCTCAGCACGGCGCCTGGTCGCTGGGCACCAAGCTCTTCGAGAGCGTGCCCGTCGTCGGCGACCTGCTCGGGCACGCGGGCTACGCGACGTCGCTGGTGGGCAAAGCCCACTTCCAGCCGCTGGCGTCCGAGCCTGGGATGGAATCGCTCGAGTGCCAGCCGACGCTGCGCGACCTCGACTTCTGGCGGCGGTTCCACGGCCCGTGGTACGGCTTCGAGCACGTCGAGGTCGCCCGCAACCACACCTGGGAATCCCACGCCGGCCAGCACTACGCCCTCTGGATGGAGGAGCGGGGCCTCCCCAACTGGCGCGACTACTTCGCCGACTGGCCCCACACGAAGGACAACATGGCGAGGTTCCGCGGCATGCGCCACTGGGACCTGCCCGAGCAGTTCCACTACACGCCCTGGACCGCCGAGCGCACCATCGCCCGCATCGAGCAGGCCGCGGCCGCCCACAGGCCCTTCTTCCTCATGGCCAACTTCCACGACCCCCACCCGCCCTACAGCGTGCCCGAGCCCTGGGCCTCCATGTACGACCCCGAGGACATGGAGCCCGGCGAGCTGACCCCAGGCGAGCACGCCGCGAACCCGCCGCACTTCGCCATGACCCAGGAGGCCCGGCCCCAGTTCCGCGAGCGCTACTTCGAGGACAAGGGTATCCACGGCGGCCACTCCCACCTGCGCGACCGCGACGAGCTCAAGAAGGACATGGCCATCTACTACGGGATGGTCAGCTTCATGGACGCGCACATCGGCCGCATCCTCGACACGCTCGACCGGCTCGGCATCGCCGACGACACCCTCGTGGTCTTCACCTGCGACCACGGCCACTTCCTCGGCCAGCACGGGCTCGTCGCCAAGGCCATCCACCACTACGAGGACCTGCTCCGCGTCCCCTGCATCGTCCGCTGGCCCGGCCGCGTGCCCGCCGGCCAGGTCAGCCAGGCGCTCCAGAACACCGTGGACCTGGCGCCCACCTTCCTCGCCGCCGCCGGCCTCGCCATCCCGGGGCACATGACCGGCCTCAACCAGTTCGATACCTGGCAGGGAGGCGACGCCGTCCGCACCTGGAGCATCACCGAGAACCACCACACCCGCACCAACTTCCACATGCACAGCTTCGTCACCGACCGCTACAAGATCACGGTCTACCGCAAGTTCCCCTACGGCGAGCTCTTCGACCTCCAGGAGGACCCTGGCGAGGTCCACAACCTCTGGGACGAGCCCTCGGCCCAGCCGCTCAAGTGCCGTCTCCTCCTCGAATTCCACCAGGCCCGCATGACCTGCGAGCCCATGCCCATGCCCCGTATCGCCGGCGCCTGAGCGCCACGGGGCCAGCCCGCCGACTGGCGGGCGACAGCATGTAGCCACGGGCGTAAGCCCGTGGGTCCGGGCCGGAGAACCCTCCAGCCCCCGCAGGGGGCGACAGCATGTAGCCACGGGCGTAAGCCCGTGGGTCGCCGGCGTGAGAACGTCCAGCCCCCGCAGGGGGCGGCAGAGAGATCGGTGGCGGCGGTCCGCCCGACGGAGCCTCTGCCGCCCCCTGCGGGGGCTGGCCGTGTGGCTGCGCCCGATCCACCGGCTCAGGCCCGTGGCTACATGCTGCCGCCCCTGACGGGGCTGGCCGAGGGGGGAGCCGGGCGGCCGCTACTCGATGAGGAGGAGCCACCCGCGACCCTTGGGAATGGGGAGGGCGTCGGCGGGCGTGTAGGTGGCGGCTTCCTGGAAGCCGGGGATGGCGGGGGCGGTGAGGACGGCCTTGTGGGGGTCGAGGCCGAGCGCCTGCCAGTCGATGGCGAGCTTCGTCTTGACGTTGCCCTTCGCCCAGCTCGCGACGGCGATGAGGGCCTTCCCCTTTCTCTGATAGACGGTGGCGAGCACGTCCCTGTGCTCGGGCCGGACCGGGCACGTGGGCACCCAGTAGCCGATCATCCTTGCGTCCTGGATGCCGAAGGCGTCCCAGACCTTCCACAGGTGGTCGGGCCGGCCGGAGTAGGGGAGGCGGTTGGTCATGCCGTAGACCATGCCGCGCCAGGGGTTGCCGCCGCCCTGGAGCATCTCGCCGAACAGGCCGAAGGGGATGCCCGACATCTCGACGAGCCAGTAGTCGGGCGTCTGGTTGTAGTCGAAGCCCTCGCCGAACCACAGGCTGTCGATGTAGGGGAACAGCTCCATATACAGGTTCGCGCAGTTCGCCCACCCGGCGCGGCCGTTGAAGTGGTTCCACGAGTGGAGGTCGAGCAGGCACCCTGGCCGCGTGCGGTCGAGCACCTTGCGGGCCCGCTGCATCACCACGCGGTCGTAGCCGACGTCGTCGAGGTAGAGGCCGTCGATCTCGACCTCCCGCAGCAGCCAGGCGAGGCCCTCGAGGTAGTAGTTGTGCCAGCGCGAGAGGCCCGAGGTGACGAGCGCCGCGCAGACGTCGCCGTCGCCGAACCAGCAGTGCCAGGCCGGGATGTAGCCCGTGGCGAAGTGCTCCTGGAGCCAGGTGTAGCCGCCTCCAGGGCCGTGGGCGAAGACCTCTGAGCCGAGGCTGCGTGCCGCGAAGATCTCGACGATGTGGTTGGTCATCTCGCGCTGGGTGTAGTAGATCTTCGCCTTCAGCCCGTGGCGGTGGCAGTCGGCGACGTAGGGGGCGAGCCGCTCGACGTCGAGGAAGGGGTAGTTGATGTAGCGGTTCTGCGGGTTGGCGTGATGGATGTTCACGACGTTGGCGCCCGTCTTCGCGATCTCGGCGGGCGGCGCGACGCGGTGGTAGTAGCGGTTCGTCCAGTGGCCCTTGTCGAGCGGCTTGACGGGGGTGACGAGCAGGCCGAGGTGGAAGTGCAGCTCCTCGCCTGCCGCCAGCTTCCGCTCGCCGCTGGTGGCGCGGATGACGACGGCGTCGCCCTCCTCGGTCACCGTGCAGCCGCCCCGTCCGCCGTTCACCCACGCGTCGGGCATGTCGAGCGGCTTGTG
>CBFDBL010000554.1:0-4742 GCA_965603035.1 uncultured bacterium | reverse complement strand
TTCCACCTGCTCGCGTCGCAGCCCGGCCCCATCGCGGGGCTGGTGGCCGGCGTGCTCGCCTACGGTCTGGCCTGGCTGGCCGCTCGGCGGTGGCGGCCCGGCCCCCATCGTGGCGTTGGAGGCAGGCCGTGACCCCGCGCGCGCTCATCGTCTCGCTGTCGGTCGGCGGCGGCCACGGCAGGGCCGGCGAGGTCGTCGCCGCGGCGCTCGCCGAGCGGGCGCCCGCGTGGGAGACGCGCTGCGTGGACCTGCGCGATCATATGGCGCCCTGGCTTCGCCTGGCCTACGTCTCGGGCTACCTGTTCGCGATCCGCCACGTCCCGTGGCTCTACGGCTTCTTCTATCGGCACCCGCCGCGCCGCAGCGGCGTCCTGCCGGGCTGGGCTCTGCGCCACGGGCTGCGCTCGTTCGAGCGGCTGGTCCGCGACCTCGAGCCCGCCGTCATCCTGGCCACCCAGATCACGGCCTCCGAGGCGGTGAACGCGCTGCGCGCCCGCGGCGTCCACCGCGGCGCCGCGGCGACCGTCGTCACCGACTTCGACGCGCACCCGAGCTGGCGCGCCGAGCACATCGACGCCTTCTTCGTGCCCGACGAGATCGTCGGCCAGGGCCTGGCCCGCCGGGGCATCCCCGCCGAACGCATCGAGGCGACGGGGGTGCCCATCGACCCCGCCTTCGAGCAGCGGCTCGACGTGGCCGCCCTCCAGGGCAGGCACGGCGTGCGGCCGGGCGTGCCCGTCGTGCTGCTGATGGGCGGGAGCCTGGGCCTCGGCTCGCTCGAGGCGACGGTGCGGGCGCTCCTCGCGCTCGGCCAGCCGCTGGACCTGCTGGTCGTCGCGGGCCGCAACGCTCGGCTCCGCCGCCGCCTCGGGCGCATCGAGCCGCCGGGGCAGAGTCGCCTGCGCGTGTTCGGCTTCGTCGCGTTCGTGCCCGAGCTGATGGCCGTCGCCGACTTGTTCGTCTCGAAGCCCGGCGGCCTGTCCATGACGGAGGCGATGACGGCCGGCGTGCCCACCCTCGTGGTGGCGCCGCTCGCGGGCCACGAGCAGGCCAACGCCGCCCACCTCGAGGCCATCGGCGCCGTCCGCCGCCCCATGCCCGGCGAGTCCGTCGCCGACGCCGTGGCCGCGCTGCTCGACGACCCCGACGCGCGCCGCGCGCTCGGCGCCCGCGCCCGGGCCTGCGCCCAGCCCCACACGGCCCGTCGCATTGCGGGCCGGCTCGTCGAGCTCGCGGCGCAGCGGGTGGGGCAGGGCGCCCGCCCTTGAGCGGCTGGGCGTCGCGCGCGGGTCAGAAGGCGCCGCGGCCGGAGAGGACGGCGGGCAGGGTGCGCACGAGGATGCCGAGGTCGAGGCCGAGCGAGCGGCGCCGGACGTAGTCGAGGTCGAGCTCCATCATGCGTTGATAGGGCAGCTCGTTGCGGCCGCTGATCTGCCACAGGCCGGTGAGGCCGGGGCGGACGTCGTGGCGGCGCGCGTGGTCGGGGTCGAGGCGTCGGGCTTCGTCGAGGGGCAGGGGGCGTGGCCCGACGAGGCTCATGTCGCCTCGCAGGACGTTGAGCAGTTGGGGGAGCTCGTCGAGGCTGGAGCGGCGGAGGAAGCGGCCGAGTCGGGTGATGCGCGGGTCGCGTCGCATCTTGAAGATGGGGCCGTCCATCTCGCTGAGGTGGGCGAGCTCGCGGCGGCGCAGCTCGGCGTCCTCGCGCATGGAGCGGAACTTCAGGAGCACGAAGGCCCGTCCCCCGAGCCCCGCGCGGTCCTGGCGGAAGAAGACCGGCCCCCGCGACGTCAGCTTGACGAGCGCGGCGACGGCCGCCAGCAGGGGCCAGAGCGCCAGCAGGCCGAGGCCGGCGACGGCGAGGTCGAGGCAGCGCTTGGCGATGGGATAGCAGCGCGCGTCGGTGGTGCGGGCAGGGGGGTCCGGGGCGTCAGCGGGCATGGCAGTGGCCGACTGCGGATGCGGGCGTGTCGGGCTCAGTCCTCCCCGTCCGCGTCCTCCGGCACGGTGTCGCGGATGTAGTCGGCGATCTTGTTCTGCGCATCGGAGTCGCGCCAGCCGACCCACCAGAACTCCGCGCCGATCTCATACTTGTCCGAGAAGAGCTTCTTCTTGCACCACACAACCCGCGCCAGCGCCAGGATCGGGGAGTCGAAGGCCGGCGAGTGCAGGTCCACCGCCAGCATGCTCCCTGGCTCGATCTCCTCCTGCGCCTCCATGCAGATCCCGCCGCCCGAGATGTTCACCGCCAGGGTGGACACCGGGTCGTGCTCGAACTGCGCGCTGTCCATCACCCGATAGTCCAGCGCCCAGCCTTCCTTGAGCCGGGGGAACCGTCGTCGTTTCATCCCTGTCTCCTCGCGCCGGGTGCTCGACAGGCGACCGTCTGTGCGGCCAGCCCCCGTGAATTCTACACTCCCCACCCGCGGAGTCAAGCCGTTTCGCCCGAAATCGCCCCCCGACCCGCCTCCCCCCTCTGGCCGGCCATGCCGCGCGCCCCCCCGCCCCGCCGCCCGAGCCGGCCCCCCGCGCCGCCGACCGCGGCGATTGACTCGGCCTCGGCCCGCTGCTAGAATGCGCTGCCATCGCGACCCCTCGCGCCGCTGCCAAGGAGAGGCCCCGATGGCGACCGAACTGGCCTACGCCCTCATCACCCCCTACAGCCTGCTCAAGAGCCGGACGGGCAACATCATCAGCCGGCTGCTGCTGGCCGACGTCGAGCTGGTGGCCGCGCGCATGTACGCGCCGAGCGACGAGTTCGTCGACCGCTACAAGGAGCTGCTGCGCTCGCAGGACATCGAGCCGCGCGTCCAGGGCGCCCTGCTCGACTACTGCGACGCCTACCTGCGGCCCAACAACCGCCTCGGCATCTCCAACCGCTGCCTGCTCCTGCTCTTCCAGGGCGAGAGCGCCACCACCGTGCTCAACGACGACGTCGTCGGCGGCATCGTGCGCGAGCCCCGCGGCGACACCGTGCGGGGGACCTACGGCGACTACGTCGTCGAGCGCGACGGCGCCGTCCACTACTTCGAGCCCGCCTGCTTCATCTCCACCGACCCCGCGCTCACGCCCGAGCACCTGCGCCTGCTCGCCGAGTTCGCCGACCGCGACGGCGGCATCGTCGACCGCGCCGTCCACAAGCCCGCGGGCGCCGACTACGAGACGACCCTCGTCATCCTCAAGCCCGACAACTTCCGCAAGCCCAGCTCCCGGCCCGGCAACATCGTCGACATGTTCGCCAAGACCGGCCTGTTCATCGTCGGCGCCAAGGTCCTCAGGCTCTCGGTCGTCCAGGCCGAGGAGTTCTACGGCCCCCTGCGCCAGATCTTCATCGAGAAGCTCCGCGGCAACGTCGCGCGCCGCGCCGGCACACGCCTGCGCGAGGCCTTCGACTTCGACATCCCCGAGCGCGCCGCCGAGCAGATCGGCGACATCCTCAAGGTCTACAACGCCGAGCACGAGTTCAACTGCATCGTCGAGTACATGACCGGCCGCAACCCCGCCCGCCTCGCGAGCCCCGCCGAGCGCGAGCTGCCCGGCCTCGAGAAATGCCTCGCCCTCCTCTACACCGGCGTCGACGCCATCGGCAAGATCCGCAACCGGCTCGGCTCGACCAACCCCAACGATGCCGCCGCCGGCAGCGTCCGCAGCGTCTACGGCGAGGACCTCATGCGCAACGCCGCCCACGCCTCCGACTCCGTCGCCAGCGCCGAGCGCGAGCGCCGCATCATCGGCCTGTGGCAGGACCAGGCGCCCTGCGACGTCAAGCAGACGCTCGACGACTACCTCGCCGCCTGCTCCTGACCCCGCGAGAGCCCCCATGCGCATCCGCCCCCTCGCCGTCGGCCCGCTCCAGGCCTGCTGCTACCTCGTCGCGCCCGACCAGGGCCCCGACGCCGCGGTCATCGACCCAGGCGGCGACGCCGAGGCGCTCGTCGCACACCTCGGCCAGCTCGGGCTCACCCCTACGCTGCTGCTGCTCACCCACGGCCACATCGACCACGTCGCCGCCCTGCCCGACCTGGCCCGCGCCTTCCCCAGCGCCGAAGTCGCCATCCACGCGGCCGACGCGGCCATGCTCGCGGACCCGGGCGCCTCGCTCGCCTCCTGGATCGGCCTCCCCTTCCAGCCCGTCGAGCCCCACCGCACCCTCGCCGACGGCGACACCCTCACACTCGGCCCCCACACCATCGACGTGCTCCACACCCCAGGCCACACCCCCGGCGGCCTGTCGTTCCTCATCCGCCTGGACGCCGAGCCCGACGTCGTCTTCACCGGCGACACCCTGTTCGCCGGCGGCATCGGCCGCACCGACTTCCCAGGCGGCAGCCACAGCCAGCTCCTCGACAGCATCCGTCAGCGCATCCTCGCCCTCGACGACGACACCGTCGCCTACCCCGGCCACGGCGAGCCCACCACCATCGGCGAGGAACGCCGCACCAACCCGTTCCTGCGGCCCTAAGCTCGAGGGGGCGCCCGTGCTCCTGCTCTCGAAAGCCAGGATCCGCATCGACCGCCGCGGCCGGGTCACCGTCGAGGGCCTTCTGAAGCCCTACGAGACCCGGATCCGCCAGTTCATCGGCGAGCTCGGTCTGCGCGGCGCCACGGTCCGCTACCGCGGCGGCCGCTACCGCTTCTCGCGCTCGATCGGCCCGTCCCTGCGCCAGCGGCTGCGCAACTTCCTCCACAACGAATGCCCGCTGGGCCCGTGAGCCTGGGCGCTTGACAGTCGGGGCGGGGCAGCG
>CBFDBL010000553.1:0-4748 GCA_965603035.1 uncultured bacterium | reverse complement strand
CGCGTCCCGCTCGTCGTCCGCTGGCCGGGCAAGCCGGCGGGGCAGCGCCGCGACGAGCTCGTCTCGCTCATCGACCTCGCGCCCACCTTCCTCGACGCAGCGGGCATCGAGCCCCCGAGCGACCTCGACGGCCGCTCGCTCCGCCCACTGCTCGACGGCCACGACGCCGACTGGCGCCGCGAGGCCTTCGTCGAGACCGCCGCGACCGCCGCCGTCGTCACCCCCGAGTGGAAGCTCGTCCGCTGGCGCGACGGCACCGAGGAGCTCTACGACCGCCAGGCCGACCCCCACGACCTCGACAACCGCGGCGACGACCCCGCTCTCGCCGACGTTCGCACCGCCCTCCGCCGACGCGTCGCCGAATGGAAGCAGGAGCCCTGACCCATGCGAAGAGCACTCCCCACGTTGCTCTTCCTGCTCGTTGGCCCGCTCGCCGTGCGGGCCGAGGTCTCGCCGCGGGTCATCGAGGCCCTCTGGCACAAGCTGCCGAAGCCGCGCCTCGCCGTCGCCCCGACACCGAACCCGCCGGCCATCGACGGGACGATCGACGAGAAGGAGTGGCAGGCTGCCTCCCAGGCCACCGACTTCATCGGCACCGAGCACCCGAAGTGGAAGGGCATCGGCGGCTTCGACCTGGTGGATGCCCAGACCACGGTCTTCGCGACGTACGACGGGACGCATCTCTACGTTGCCTTCCGCTGCGCCGAGCCCGAGATCGAGACGCTCGTCGTCAAGCAGAAGAAACAGTCCCGCGACGGCGCCCTGTGGTGGGACGACTGCGTCGAGCTGTTCCTCGTCCCGCCCGGCGACGCCCGCTACCACCTGATCCTCAACAGCAAGGGCGAGGCCTACGACGCAAAGGCCGGGAAGGGCAAGAGCGACCGCGGCTGGAATCTCGAGGGCCTGAACGTCGCCGCCTCGATCTCGCCGCCCGGCGAGGGCAGCCACTGGACGGTCGAGCTGGCCGTGCCCTTCGCCGGCCTGGGCGTCGCGGCGCCGAAGCGGGGCGAGGCCTGGGGCATCAACTTCGCCCGCGAGCGCTGGGCCGCCCTCTACCGCAACATCGCCGAGCAGAGCACCTGGAGCGGCCTCGTCGGCTCCTTCGAGCGCCCCGACATGTTCGGCGAGATCTGCTTCACCGATCTCCGGCAGGCCATTCGCCTGCCGCGCCCGTTCCTCGGCCGGGTGGACCTCGCGGCGGAGCTTCGGAGCGGCAGCGCCCGCACGCTCACGATGGTCGTCAAGACCGCTTCCGCCAGCGGCGCCTCCACGGCCTGCGAGCAGCCGCTGCGCACGCCTGCCGGCCCCGTCGCCACCGCGACCGCGCGAGCGCAGCTCGCCGCCGAAGGGCCTCAGGCGCTGGCCCTGATCCTCCAGGACAAGCAGACGCGAGACATCCTCTCGTGCACGCGCCAGCCCTTCCACGTGCCCGAGGTGCTCACCCTCGGCTCCAGGGTCAGCAAGCGGCTGCGCGAGCTCCAGGCCAAGGCCGGGGCCGACTCCGAGTTTGCCCGGAGCGTCGCCGGCCAGCTCGAGACCATCGAGCGGGTCGCCGGCGAGGCCCAGGCGCTGCTCGACGGCCTGGCGGGGAAGGCCGCCGACGCCGCGACCCGCGGGCGCTGGAAACGCCTGCACGACGAGATGGCGAAGGTCGCCGCCGCCGCCACCTTCGCCGTCTGGACCTGTTCGCCCTACGTCGCGACCGGGCCATCGAGCATGCCGCCGAAGCTCGGGCCGCCGCCAAAGCTGGTCATCGGGGCCGCGCAGAACGAGTACGCCCACGCCGTCGTCAACCTGACGAACCTGACCGAGGAGCCCATCGAGTTCCGCCTCGACGGCGAGCTGCCCGGCCAGGTCGGCCGCCCGCGGTCGGGGCTCGACACCACGGTGCAGCAGGTCGTTCGCTTCCAGCCGAAGCTGCTGGGCAAGAAGCCCAACGACGTGCCCGAGACCGAGGACGGCCTGGCGATGCCGCTCGTCGAGCTGGGCGGCCTGAGCACCTTCTCCGTCCAGCCGCTGAGCACGCGGCAGATCTGGGTCACCGTGCAGACCCGCGAGCTGAAGCCGCGGACGACGAGGCATCGTCTGCGGGTCGTGCCGCTGAGCGTCGGGCTGCCCGCGGCCGACGTGCCCGTCGCGATGACGGTGTGGCCGGTGCGCATCGAGGACGAGGCGCCCATCGGCGTGTTCTGCTTCGACTACGCCGGCGACTACGGGTGGATGCGCAGCTACAAGATCAACCTGTGGTTCCGCGGCACCTTTCCCCACAAGCTCGCGCTCGACGCCGCCGGGGGCCTCAAGCCCTACAAGACCGACATCGGCCGCGTCAAGCAGCGCATCGACGAGGGTGCCCGCCGTTTCCTCTTCTCCTACGGCTACACCGGCAGCTTCATCGGGTGGGCCGAGAAGCAGAAGCTCGCGTACATGAGCCCGCAGTGGAAGCGGCTCTTCAAGGAGATCCTCGGGCGGATGGTCCGCGAGTGGCGCGAGGCGGGGCTCGACTACGGCGACTTCGCGCTCCAGACCATCGACGAGGCCCACGGCCACCAGGTGCAGCAGGTGCTCGAGACCACGCCGCTGGTCCGCGAGGTCGATCCCAAGGTCCGCACCGCCATGACCATCATGACCGACCTCGCCGACCTCAAGAAGATGGCGCCCCACGTCGATGTGTGGGTCAACCGCAACGGCGGCATCTGGGGCCCCGAGCAGGAAGCCTTCTTCCGCAGCGAGAAGGCGAAGGGCAAGCCGATCTGGAGCTGGAACATGCCCTGCACGCCGAAGTCGGCCCCCCTCACCCAGTTCCGCACCTACGGCTGGCGGGCCATGAAGTTCGACTTCGACGCCATCGGCTTCTTCCTCTACTTCGGCCTCGTCTATCAGCCGATGCGCCGGGGCGGCGCTATCGCGACGCGTCACTGGGAGGCCTGGCGCGACGGCGTCGAGGACTACCAGCTTCTCTACGCCCTCCGCCAGGCCATCGCCGAGGCCCGCGCGAGCGGCGTCGCGGCCGACAAGCTCAAGCCGTCCGAGGAGCTCCTCGCCAAGGCCGTGGACGATGTCATCGGCCCGAAGTTCTTCCCGCCCAACACGCAGGAGACCGATGACGCGATCCGCGCGGCCAGGGCGCAGGTGGCGGCGGAGATCGCGCGGGTACGCAAGGCGAAGTAGAGACGTGATGCGTGATGCGTGACTCGGAGAAGAGAAGACCCCGGCTCGGGACACAGGCAGAGCTGACGGCCCTCGACCCACGAAAGGAGTGCGGTGTTGAACATCATTGTGATCGTGGTGGATACGCTGCGGTACGACGCCATCGGCGCGAACGGGAACCCGGCGATGAAGACGCCGCACCTCAATCGCCTGACGGCCGAGAGCTGGGCCTTCGACCGCAGCTACGCGGCCAGCTACCCGACCATCCCCCATCGCACCGACGCGCTCACGGGCCGCTACGGCGCGCCGCTCCACGCCTGGAAGCCGCTCGACACCGACGTCCTGACCCTCCCGCGCGCGCTCGCCGACGGCGGCTACTGCACCCAGCTCATCCACGACACCCCCCACCTCGTCAACGGCGGCCACGGCTTCGACTTCCCCTTCCACGCCTGGACGCCCGTGCGGGGAGCCGAGGTCGACCGCCCCTGGCTCGACGACTCGACCGACTACCTCGGCAACTGGTGCCACGACCCGCTCTTCGACGCCTACGACCCCCAGCGCGCCGTCGGGCCCAACACCGACACCTACATGCGGGCCAACCGCAAGCGCAAGGCCGACGAGGACTGGAACTGCGCCCGCCTGTGGCTCACCGCCTCGGAGTTCCTCCGCGACAACCGCCGCCGCGACAACTTCTTCCTTTGGGTTGACTGCTTCGACCCGCACGAGCCGTGGGACGCGCCGCCCGAGATGATGCTGCTCTACGACCAGACCCCCGGCTACGACGGCAGGATCGACCCCCGCTCGTTCCACTACCGCAACCAGCCCGACCTGCCGGCCGCCGCCTTCGAGCGCGTCAAGGCCGCCTACATGGCGAAGGTCTCCTGGGTGGACAGGTGGCTCGGCACCTTCCTCGACACCCTCGACGAGACCGGCCTCGCCGGGCGCACGGCCGTCGTGCTCACCGCCGACCACGGCACCAACGTCGGCGAGCGCGGCCGCTTCGGCAAGGGCTATCCCGTCCGCGAGGGCGAGGCCCGCACCCCCTTCATCGTCCGAGCGCCCGACCGCGGCTGCGGCCGCAGCGACGTCGTCGTCCAGCCCCAGGACCTGTTCGCCACGGTCATGGGCCTCGCCGGCCTGCCGACGCCCGACGGCCTCGATTCGCACAACGTCCTGGAGATCGCGCAGGAGGGCGGCGCCGGCCCGCGCCCGCTCGCGCTCGCCGGCCAGGTCGCCTCGGAGCGGTGGCGGAAGCCCGAGCACGTGTGCTGCACCGTGTTCGACGGCGAGTGGTATCTCGAGATCGCGCCGCAGCCCGAGCACATGGCCCTGACGAAGGAAGGCACCGTCGAGAACGTCGCCGCGCAGCACCCCGACGTCGTCGAGCGGCTGCGCAGCGCCGGCATTGACGAGCTGGGCCGGCGCGGCTGCGACCCGCGGCTGGTGGCCTGGCTGCGCCGCGGCGGCGAAGGCGGCTTCCCCTTCGGATGCCGCTACAGCGACGCCCGCCCCGCGCCCAACGGCTGGCGCTCCTACTTCGGCCAGCTCTACCACGAGCAGGCGCCCGACTAGCCCGCATTTCTCACCAGGAGCGCCGCGCC
>CBFDBL010000552.1:0-4749 GCA_965603035.1 uncultured bacterium | reverse complement strand
TGGGGCGAAAGGCGGCCGCTGGCGGCGAAAGCTGGTGAGAAATGCGGGCTAGCGCCTGGGCTCGGGGTGGGGCACGATGGGCATGGGCGGCCCGGGCCGGGGCACGATGCGGTACCCAGGCGAGGCGTGGAGGTGCGTGGCGGCGTTGCGGTGCACGAGGGCGGCGCCCTGGATGCCGGCACCGTGGAAGGTGAGCCTGGCGCCGGCGCCAGGCGAACTCAACCGGCTGAAGCGGGCGGTGTAGATGCGGGCCATGAAGTTGCGGGCGTCCTCCTGCCGCAGGGTCGGGCGGTGGCGCGGGTAGCGGCGGATGCAGTCCCAGGCATAGGAATCGACGAGCTTGTGGCGGAGCTTGTGGAAGAGGCGTGTGTTGCAGAAGACGTCGGCGGAGACGATGCGGTTGCCCTGGGCGACGACGATGCCGACGGTGCGGGGCCGCCAGATGCGGCCGAAGGCCTCGCGGTAGCCGCTCAACTCGCGGCGGACGGCCGGGCTGTCCATGACGGCGCCGTAGTCCTTGGTGGCCGAGGCGACGTTGAAGCGCCGCTGCTCGTCCTCGACCTGCTGCCAGACCTCGGCCTGCGGGGCCCTGGCCAGCGCCTTGCGACGGAGCTCGTAGCTGCCGAGCCCGCGTCCCTCGCGGAACTTCGCTCCCGCGCTGCCGACCCACCGGTCCTTCTCGACGCAGTAGGTCGGCACGGTGACGGGGCCGCTGCGCGGGGGGAGCAGCACGTCCTCGCGCAGCATGCGGTTCTGCTTGCCGCCGAGGATCACCTCGCCGCTCATGGCAAACACCGAGCGGTGGCCCGAGGTGTTCTCCATCGTCACCCGCTCGACGGTGCCGGTGTCGCTCACGCGCAGGGTGCCGCCACGGATGGCCTCGTCGAGCGAGGCGTAGTCGGTCTCGTCCTCAGTGCCGGTGAGCTCGAGGGAGAAGAGGGTGAGGCCGCCGTGGTGGTGGGGCGGCATGACGGAGAGCTTCTCGATCAGGCGGGTCACCTCGTTGTCGTCCTGCCGCAGGGGCCCCTCGCCGCGGGCCCGCGCCTGCGGAGCCCCAAGCGCGACGATCGCCGAGAGAAGCAGCACCAGCCTGACGACGGATCGGCTCCCGCGCATCTCGCTCCTCCTTCCCGGCTCGGCTCGCGCGGCCTGCGCACTCCTCCCCTGTCCTCTTAGACGCATGACCGCCCCGGATGTTTCAACGAAAAGTGCCCGCAGGAGGCGCGCCCGCGACACCCAGGGGCGCGGCGCCGACATCATTCCTGGAGGCCCCGCATGCCCGCGGCGTGGGGCAAGTTACAATCTCGTTACGCCGCCCTGGGCAGATCGCGGTAGAATGGGGGCCGTCCCCGTGCATGGAACTACCGGGCTTCCGGAGCGTCTAACTGTGCGGTGGAAGGCGCCCCGCCCTCGGATGGAGACGATGACTCAGCATTTGCCGACGCTTGCTGCACTGGTGCTGGCCGCGGCTGCCTGGGCGTGGGGCGGCGGTGCGGGCCGCGAGGCCGTGGTGCGCGAGATGCTCGAGCGCTCCCGCCTGCTCGAGGACGTGCAGTTCAAGGTTCCCCTCCCCCTCTGGCGGCGTTACGTTCGCGAGACCGCGGCGGGCGCGCCCGCGAGGGTGCCCGCCCCTGTCCCGATGATCGCCGAGGAGGGGCTCTACCAGCTCACCGTGGGGGCCGACCAGGCGGCCCGTCTGGCCGTCAGGCTCCGCCTGCGGGTGTTCGACCCACACGGTTTCGCCTCCGCGGCGGTGCTCTCGACGCGGCGGGCGTGGGAGGATGTGAAGGTCGACGGGCAGCCGGCCGATCTGCTGATGCTGGACGGCTGGCTGCGCTTCGTGGCCGTCGAGCCCGGCCTCCACGAGATCACGGCCAGCGCCCCGCTGAAGGCAGGCACCGACTATGGTGGGTCTTTCGAGCTGCGCATCCCGCGCACCGTGCGGACCCAGGTCCGCGTCGAGTCGCCGGGTGCCTGGGGCATCGCGGCGGACGCGCGCGCCGAGCGCCTGCGTGGGACCCAGGCTGCGGGCACCCACGGGCAGATCGCGCTGACGCCGCGCGACCGCCTGGCCGTGTCGTGGAAGCCGCCGACCGTGCTGACCGACCGTCCGCCGCGCTACCAGCTCAGCGGCGCCGTGGCGTGGAACCTCGATGCGGCGGTCCAGCAGGTCTCGGCCCGGCTCGACGTCGCCATCGTCGGCGGACGCAGCGACCGCATGGTCGTGAGCCTGCCCGCCTCGGCCGAGCGCGTGAGCATCACAGGCCCCGACGTGCGGGAAGCGCGGGTCAATGGCGGCTCGGCGACGGTGCACCTGCGTGGGAAGATCGCCGAGCAGACGCGGCTCCACGTGCACTATGAGATGCCGCTCGCGCGGACGGGGCTCCAGCGCCTCGGCGGCATCGAGGTCCGCGACGGCCACTGGGCGGGCGGCACGCTGGTGGTGACGAACACGGCGGGCGGGAGCGAGGTGCTGCCCGAGCATCTCGTCGGGCTGCGCGAGCTGGCCCTCTCGGAGGTCCCGCCCGAGGCTGCCGCCATCCTGGCGGGGCCGCCGGTCGTCGCCTGCGCGATCACCTCGCGGCAGTGGTCGGCGGCGGTCGATGTCGTGGATCTCGGGGAGTTTGCCCTCCGCGAGAGCATCGCCGACCTGGCGCACTACCAGCTCGCGTTCCGCGGCGACGGCAGCGTGCTCTGCAAGGCGACCTGGGAGATGCGCAACCGCACTCGCCAGTTCCTCCGCCTCGACCTGCCGCGCGGCTCGACCGTGCTGCTGGCGCGGGTGAACGAGAAGACGCGGCCGCTCTCGCCCGTGCCCGGGGCGTCCGACGCCTGGCTGCTGCCGCTCATCCGGTCGGAGGCGAGCGTGAAGGGGCTGGTGACGTTTCCCGTCGAGGTCGTGCTCACGTGCAGGGTGGACGGCCTGGCGCGTCGGGGCGAGGCGCGTCTGCCGCTGCCTCGGATCGATCTGCCGATCGCCTACGCGTGGTGCGAGGCCTACGTGCCCGAGGGGATGCGCGTCGGCCGCTGGGCGGGGCCGCTGCGCCGGGTCGAGCAATACTCGAGCGAGACGGCCAAGGTGAGCCTCGGCTACGGCCGCGGCCTCGCCGCCGACGGCTACAAGGGCATGGAGCGCCCCACCACCACACCCACGGCCCCACCGCCCCCCGACAAGGAGCCCGCGGCGAGGCCGACCCCCAAGCCGAAGCCCAAGGCGGCGAAAGAGGAGCGGCTCGGCTCCCCCGTGCTCCGATGGCTGAGCCTTGGCCGCAAGCGCAAGCCACGGGCAGCGCCCAAGCCAACCACCGAAGGAAAGCCCGTCGAGAAGCCGCCCGCGAAGCCCGACAAGGAGCGGCCCACGCCCACCGGCCAGCCGGAGGAGTCCATCCCCGGGTTCACTGTACAGCCCGGGGAGGCGCGGGCACGGCTGTCGAGGAACTACTATCGCGCGGGCGTGGACTTCTACGAGCAGCAGGACTTCGACAAGGCTGCCGAGAACCTGCGCCGCGTCCTGAGCGACTACCCGAAGTCGCCCGAGGCCGACAACGCCCGACGCCTGCTCTCCAACATCGATCTGGCGCAGGGCAAGCTCCGGCTGAGGTCGCGGGCCGAGAAGGCCGCCGGCGCGCAGGTCAAGCGCCAGCAGGCCCTCGCCAGCCAGGCCGGCTACGAGCAGCAGCAGGAGTTCATGGTCAAGGGCCTCAAGGCCGCGCGCGAGGGGCGGCTCGCCCAGGCCAAGGCGCAGCTCCAGGCCGCCGGCTCCCTCAGCGGGGAGCTCCTCCAGACCGGCGGCGACCGGCGCGAGCAGAGCGCCCGCCTCCAGGTCATCCAGGAGAAGCTCGCCGAGGTCCGCCACAAGGAGGCCACCCAGGTCACCAGCCTGTTCAAGAAGGTCGAGGAGCTCGAGAAGGCCGGCGACTACGAAAGAGCGCTCCAGACGGCGCAGCAGCTTCGCCAGCACGGGGCCGCGCAGAAACGGGTCCAGGACAAGCTCCAGGAGCTCACCGTCGCCTCCGCTCGCCAGAAGGCCGAGCAGCAGCAGGTCCGGCAGCTCCGCGAGCGGCGCGACGAATTGCGCCGTGAGACCAAGGAGCTCCATCGAGCGATCGCCCTCTACGACGGGAAGACCGTCACGAAGGGCGGCAGGGATCTGATCGTCGAAGACGTGCCCATCATCGGCGCCGACGACCGCGGGCCGGACGACCAGGACACGACGCGGTCGCTCGCCGAGCTCAAGAAGGACGTCGAGCGTCTCCGCGGCAAGCAGCGGGACCACCGGAAGCGACTCGACTCCCTCGCCGCCGCGCGGCCGGGCAAGCCCGTCGCGAAGACGGCGCCCACGAAGACCACCCTGCGGCGCGCGTGGCCGGAGTTCAGGCCTCCCACACAGCCCGTCGTGCGCCCGCCGCGCACGGAGGGCAAGAAGCCCGCGGCCGACTGGTGGGCGCGCTTCACCGGCCGCCAGCCCCCGCGCGAGCGGACCGTGGACGAGGCCGTCGCCGAGACCTTGCGGGGACGGGCCCACCACGCCATCACCCACCTCGATCTGCCGCCCGCGCCGCGCGGCACGGGCTTCGACGCCGCGGGCACACAGCGGTACTACGAGGCCGTCCAGCACTACTTCGACGCGATCGACCGCAGCTACGCGCCCACACACCGCAAGTGGCACGAGGCGAAGCAACGCCTCGACGAGGCCACCAAGCGGCTCAGGGACCAACGGCCCGATGTCTACTCGGGATTGATCCGCGG
>CBFDBL010000551.1:0-4756 GCA_965603035.1 uncultured bacterium | reverse complement strand
ATGCCGAGGACGAACAGGTTGTCGCTGTACTGGGCGTTGCGGACCTGCTTGACGGCCTTGCCGTCGCAGAGGATCTCGAAGTCCTTGGGTGCGAAGCTGTGGTGCTGGTAGCCGAGGATGCTGACGGCGTTGATCCGCTCGGGCTGCTTGAAGGTGACGACGAGGCGGTAGAGCTTCTTGCCGTTGGCCTCGTCCCAGTAGGTGTCGGGCTTCCCGTCGATGGCGGCCTGGTCGCCGCTGGCGGCGCCGTCCTTTTCGAGCCCGTCGGGGCTGGAGGCGGTGCCCTGTGGCGCGATGTTCATGGCCTGGCCGATGAGTATGCGGGCGGCGTCGGCGGCCTGCTTCGAGGCGGGGGTCTTGGCGGTCTCGAGGATTCGCTCGATGGCGGCCGCGGCCTCCTTGCGGTGGGTCTTGCGGACGGCCTTGGCGACGCTGAGTGCGGCGGCGACGGCCTCGGCCTCGAGCGCGGGGTCGGCGACGCAGGGCAGGGCGATGGCGAGCGCATCGGGGTGGTGGACGCCCGCGAGCGCGGCGAGCACCATCTTGCGGTCGTCGGGGCGCTCGGCGAGCGCCATGGCCTGGGCGAGGAGCTTCGCCGTCTCGGCCGCGGGCCGCTGGCTGGGCATGGCGGCCATGGCGACGACGCCGCGCAGGGCGAGCACCTTGTGGACCTGGCTCTTCGCCGTCCGGGCGATCGCCAGCAGGTCGGCCATGGGCCGCGGGTCGGGCCATTGGCTCAGCGCGCGGACCGCGGCGTCCCGCGCATCGGCGTCGGCGAGCGCGGCGCGGAGCGCGGCGAGCGCCTTCTCGGACGGGACTTTGCCGAGCACGGCGAGGAGGGAGGCCTTGGCCTTGCCTTCGGCCTTGGGCAGCGCGGCGAGGAGGGGCGCGGCGGCCGCGTCGGGGTCGGGCACGCGGGCGACGGCCTTGGCGAGGGTCTTCGCGATGCGGCTGCGGGCGCTGCTGCTCGCCGCGCCGAGCAGCATGTCGACGAGCGCGGGCACTGCCCGTGCGTCGGCGAGGTCGCCGAGGGCCTTGAGTGCCGCGCGCTGCACGCTCTTGTCCTCGTCGCGCGCGGCCCCGAGCAGTGCCGGGACGGCGGACGTGGCGCGTCGGGCGCCGAGCGCGGCGATGAGCTGGACTCGGACGGCCGGCTCGGCCTCGGCCATGGCCGCGGCGATGGCGGCGTCCACGCCCTTGCCGCGCAGGCGTGCGAGGCTGCGGCTCGCGGCGGCCCGGGCGCCGTCGTCGGAGGCGGCGGCCTGGGCGAGCAGGCCGATGCACGAGGCGTCGCCGAGCGCGCCCAGCGCCTCGATGGCCGCGAGGCGGACGGCCTCGTCCTTGTGTCGCGCGGCCTCGCGGACGGCGGGCAGGGCGGCTGCATCGCGCCGTGCGGCGAGGGCGGCGAGCAGCAGTGCCTGGGCCTTGGGCGGGAGCTTCGGCAGTTCGGCGGCGAGCGCCTTGGTGGCCTCGGCGCCGGGGATCTCGCGGGCGAAGCGGGCCGCGGTCGGCCACACCTTGGGGTCGTCGCTGCCCAGGTTCTGGATGATGAGCTTCCAGACCGCCGCATCGCCGGTGGCGAGCAGGCCGCGGAACGCCGCGGTGCGGAACTGCTGGCCGCCGGGGGCCGCGTAGACCTGCCTGTAGACGGCGGCCGCCGCGGTGCCCTTGCCCGCGGCCACGAGGCGGTCGGCGCACACGAGGCGCGCGTCGGTCACGACGGGCTGGAGCTTCGCCGGCGCGGTCTTGCGGAGGCCGCTGAGCGCGGCGAGCGCGGCCTCGTCGCCGATCGCGCCCAGCGCCGTGACCGCGGCGGCGGCGGTTCGGGGGTCCTTGTCGGCCGCGAGCTGGCTCAGCGGCGCGACCGCCCTGGGGTCGCGTCGGCGGGCGATGGAGTGGACGAGGCCGATGCGCAGGGCCCCCTTGGTCGCAGGCAGGGCGCCGCGGAGCGCGTCGGCGGCCTCGTGGCCCGGGATGCGCTCGAGGGCGAAGCGGGCCATGTGCGACATGTCGGCGTCGGCCAGCAGCGCGGCGAAGGCCGGCACGGACCTCGGCGTGGCGACGACGGAGAGCTGGCGGCAGAGCCAGCGCTTGGCGTCGGGCGTGACGTTGCCCTGGAGCCGCGCGAGCAGGCGCGCCACGAGCTGGGCGCGCTGCGCGGGGTCGTAGCGCAGGGCGCGGAGGGCGGCCTCGGCCGCCGTGAGGGCCTTGCGGCTGCCGCCGACCATGTAGGCGGCCGCCTGGTCGAGCGCCGCGTCGAGGTCGGCGACGGTGGCGGCGTGGGCGATGCCGGCGAGCAGGGCTGCGACGGCGGCGAGCAACGGCAGGCGGGCGAGGCGGTTCACGGCCGATCCTCCGCTCGGGTAGCGGCGCAGGGGGCGGGCGTTCGGCTCCGACGTTGGCGTTGCATTATACTCGCGGCGTGAGGAGAATCCAGTGCGGCGCGTCGCGAGGGGGGCGCCGGTTGCATCGTGCGGCGAAGTCGGCTACGATGCACTCGGCCGGCGGGGAGTCGACAGGAGGCGACGGTCTTGCGGAGCAGGCAGGCAGGCTGGGCGCTGGCCATCGTCGCGCTGGCTGCGACGGCGTGCGCGCCGCGCCGCCAGCCGGCCGCCGAGCCCTCGTCTGCCGCGCTGGAGCCCCCCCCCCATGATGATCAAGCCACTCCCCCCGCCTGCCAAGCCCATCGTCCTCCACGCCAGCAAGGCCACCGTGCACGGCACCAGGGCTCACTACGAGAAGCGCAAGGACCGCGATAACATCGGCTTCTGGACCGACGCCCGGGACTACGTGACCTGGGGCTTCGAGCTCGAGCAGCCCGGCACGTTCCTCGTCCAGGTCGTCATGGCCTGCCCTGGCGCCGCGGGCAGCACCTATGCGCTCGCCGTCGGCGACGAGGAGCTGCGGGGCACGGTGGTCGCCACGGGCAACTGGGCCAAGTTCGTCACCGTCCCGCTGGGGATCGTGGAGCTGGCGGATGCGGGGGCGCTGACCCTGTCGGTCACGCCGGTGGTGATGCGTGGCGGCGCGCTGATGAACCTCCAGGCCGTGATCCTGAAGCCGGGCCGCTGGGCGCCGGGGCTGGTGGCCTGGTGGCGCTTCGACGAGGGCGAGGGTGTGGAGACCGAGGACTGGCTGGGCGGGGCGAAGGACGTGGTCCACTACGCGCGCTGGACGCGCGGGGCGGCGCACTCGGGTCTGAAGTTCAACGGCGTGTCGTCCCACGTCGCGCGCGCGGCGGAGCGGGTGCCCGACCTGCGCGATGGCCTCAGCGTCGAGGCGTGGGTGAAGCTCGATGCCCGCGCCGAGGGCTGGCGGCCCGTCGTCAACTGCCACGCCTACCCGCTCGGCTTCTTCTTCGGCTTCGACGCCGACGGCGACCTCGGCCTCCACCTGGCCGTCGGCGGCAAGTGGGCGGGCTGCACCTCCAGCGTCCGCCCACAGGTCGGGCGGTGGACCCACGTCGCCGCCACGTTCGACACCATCGAGGGCATTCGCCTCTACGTCGACGGCCAGGAGACGGGCCGCGCCGAGATCGAGGGCACCCTGACGCCCGCCGAGGACACCGACCTGCTCATCGGCCGACACAACCACCACCCCTGGGCACTCCACGGCTCCATCGACGAGGTCCGGCTCTACGACCGCGCCCTGCGGCCCCGCGCCGTCCGCGCGCAGCACGCCGCGGGGCGCGCCGCCATCGTGCCGCCGCCGCGCATCGCCCTCGAGGCCGTTCGCCCCGACCGACAGACCGTCGCGGTCCACCAGAGGCTCACCTTCGAGCTCGACCTCGAGGCGACCTACGACAACCCCTTCGACGCCGCCGACGTCCGCATCGACTGCGGCGTCGCGACACCGTCCCGCAAGGCGTGGACGGCCCCCGGCTTCCTCTACCAGCCCTTCACCCGCAAGCTCGGCAAGGACGAGGCGGGCAAGGAGAAGGAGCTGCTCGAGCCCGCGGGCGAGCCGCGCTGGCAGGTCCGCCTGTCGTTCGCCGAGCCGGGGACCCACCACCTGCGGGTGACGGCGACGGACCGCACGGGCACGGCCATGTCGGCGCCGCTGCGGGTCGAGGTCACGGCGGCGGACGTGCCTGGGATGGTCCGGCGCCGGGGCCGCTACTTCGCGACCGACCGCGGCGAGAGCTTCTTCCCCGTGGGCGCGAACGTGTGCTGGGCCGGGGCGCACGGCACCCACGACTACGACGGGTGGCTGGCGCGGTACGCCAAGGAGGGCTGCAACTTCTTCCGCGTGTGGCTGTCGCCGCACTGGACGACGCTGGGCCTGACGACGGCGGCCTCGGGCTTCGACGCGATCGACCTCGCGCGCGCCTGGCGGCTCGACCTGACCGAGCCCCCCTCGACGCAATGGACCTTCCAAGATCACTATGTCCACATCAACGCCGAGGGAAAGCGAACCGTCGTCAAGGTGACGGGTGATCCGAACGGTCCGGCGGCGCTCAGTGAAGACAAATGAACCCTGGTCGGCGTCGAGCCGTTCCAACCGACCGCGGAGTTTCTTCGGGTCGTCGGCACTTCGCGTAACGAGCACATCCTCACTGGGTAGTCGGTTCAGCAGTAATTTGTGAAACAGCTCGGCGCATCGGCGAAACCCATCGTCGTCGACAAACTGAACGGCGGCCAACGCGTCAAACGGCATGATGGTCCTTTGCTCCAGGCTCGTCCGGCCGACAATCGCGTCGTCAGCACTGCTTAAGATTTCCCCGCGAAGACGGCCGGACGAGCCTGGAGCAAAGGAC
>CBFDBL010000550.1:0-4787 GCA_965603035.1 uncultured bacterium | reverse complement strand
TGATTCCACACTTTCGAAAGTGTGGAATCATGGCCAGCGGGACGTGGCGACGGCGGCGGGTGGCCGGGCGGCTCGCTCTCCCAGCGACTCGCAGCGGGGAAGGCTCAGGGTCAGCCGAGGCCCTGTGCGGCTAGCCGGAGCGCGCCGGAGGGGTGCTGAGCGGCCTCTGGGGCACGACCGGCTGCGGCCCTGAGCAGGCCAGGCCATGATTCCACACTTTCGAAAGTGTGGAATCACTGGGAGCAGGATGGGGTGCCGCGGCGGCTGGGCGGGGACGTCGGCCTGCGAGCGGTTGCGGCGTGGGAAACGCGGGGGCGGCGGGACCGAACTGCGACGCGTGGAGCTATGCGTCATGAGGAAGCGGCAGGGAGCGCCGCTGGCACTGCCTGCCGCCGCTGGGTGGTGGGTAGGGGCGGAATTGAACCGCCGACACCGGCATTTTCAGTGCCGTGCTCTACCCCTGAGCTACCTACCCTCGATGCACAACGCCAGGAGTATAGCAGGCGCCGCCCCGTTTGTCAACGGCGCTTGCTGACCTCTGCATAGGCACCGCAGCACTCGCCCACCTGTCCCGCGGTCCGCCTTCCGTGGCCCGCAGACGCCGGCGGCGATGACGCAGAGGGTCTGCGGCAGTCAGCCCCGCGGCTTCGGCCGGACGGCCCGGTTGCAGTGCCGTCGCCGGGGCGGTAGACTCCGGACGGACCCTGGGCATCGTGCACGACTTGGGGGCGCGCGATGAGAGTTTGGCTTCCATCCGCCGCGACGACGGTTGTCCTTGTGGCTGTGGTCTGGAGCGGGGCCGCGGGCGGCGAGGCCCACAGGGCGCTGGCGGCCAGGGGGCTCGGCGTGCCCGAGGCAGACTTGGTCGCGGAGGAGCTGCCTGTCCAGGACGGTGTGCGCGTCGTGGTCTTCTACACCCCGAAGGTGGCTTACTACGACTCACCCCGCGTGGGCGTCGTGTTGGTCAACACGACCGAGGCCGCGAAGCAGGTGGCGTGGCAGCGCGTGGCCGAGGCCCACGAGCGCGGGTCGCGCAGTGGCGGGCCGGGCATCCCCCACGAGTTCGCACTGCCGCCGAAGCAGCCGGTCCTGGTAGCGGCGCCCGGGCCGACGGAGCTTGCTTACGCCGCTGAGCCACTGGCCTACGGGAGCACCTTCACCCTGATCTATGAGGCGGCCAAGCCTCATGGCAGGGGTCTGGACAAGCGGGCCTACTGGACGGCGCGGCTCGAGATCCTGCTTCGCCTCGAGCTCGCCAAGGCAGGCACCCCAGAGGAGCTGCGGGCGGCACTGGCCGAGATCGGGAGGCTGCTGGCGTCTGACGGGCACACGCCCGCGGAGCTCTACCACTTCCAGACCCTCGTCCTCCGAGCGGGGCGAGCCCTGAGCTCGGAGAAGCTCTACCGCCTCGCGTGGGTGCCTTCGGCGAAGCCCTTCGGCGTGCTGGTCGGCGGGCCGAGCGTCCCCGCCTGCGAGGTCATCAAGCGCGAGCGGCTCGGGGACCCCGTGCTGCTCGACCTCGTGACTCGTGACTTGGCGGCGGGCGACCGCACCATGCCGGTGGTGTCGGCGCTGCACCCGTCGCACTGGCTGGGCCCTCTCAAGCACGAGCGCATCGCGAGTCTGCTGCGGGATCTGGCTCAGTCGGCCAAGTTCCCTGCCGAAGCTCGGGTCTGGATCGCCGCCACCGTGTACCAGCGGGGCGAGGCCGACGCAACGGTTGCTGAGGCCGTGCGGCGGATGTGGCGCACGAAGCGGCTGGGCGCCGACCTGCTCATCAACCACCAGCACGACGCGCAGGCGGCCGAGTTGCTGCTGGAGTTCCTCCTCGCGCCCTCGAAGACGCGGGACGACCAGGAGCGGCGGATCGTCGTGCTCTGGCAGCTCTCCGACGCCATGGGTAAGAGGCCGAAGACCGCCCAGGCTTGGGCGCTGCGGCTGCTGTTGCGGGCGATGGGCATCGGCGAGAAGCTCCTGCCCGAACCCGAGGCCCCATTCGCCTTTCGCAGCTACCGTCGAGTCCCTGCCGAGGAGGGCTTGCGCCTGTGCGACTGCGCCGCCGCCTCGGCCGCTCGGGCGCTGGGCCAGCGGCTTGCCGAGCGCACCCTGATCGGCGGCTGGGGCAAGCGCGGCGTCGTGCGCGTTCCCGCCGCCCCTGAGCCCGAGCGCGATGCGCTGATTCACAACCTCCGCACACGCATTGCCGAGAGGCTTGAGAGCCTCGAGGCCGTGCGCCCTCAGTCTGGAGACTGACCCCTTCGCGCACCGGATTGGAGTCGGCACCATGCCCGTGGCCTTCACACGCTGCCCCGAGAACCCTATCGTGACCCCCGGCCTCTACCCGTGGCGGATGGCCACGGTCTTCAACCCCGGCGTGCTCTACGACGAGGGCCGGTTCTACATGTACGAGCGGACGGCCGGCGAGCTGCGGCCGTTCAAGTGCTTCATCGGGTTGCTGGAGAGCGACGACGGCGTCCACTTCTCCCACGTCTCCGACCAGCCGGTCTTCACCCCGGCCATGGCGGGGAGCGAGCACGGCAGCGTGCAGGACCCGCGCGTCGTGCGTCTCGACGACGCCTACTACATGACCTACGCCTTCCGTCCCTACGCCTGGCACACGAGCCCCACGGGCCTCGGCGTGCCCGAGTCGTGGCTGCCCGAGATCCAGGGCGTGAGCTTCAAGCCCGAGGAGAACCAGACCCGCAGCGGCATCGCCGTCTCGCGCGACCGCGTGCACTGGGAGCACCTGGCCTGGGCCACGCCACCCGAGATCGACGACCGCGACGTGATCCTCTTCCCCGAGCGCATCGGCGGGCGCTACGCGCTGCTGCGCCGGCCCCTGAGCTTCGTCGGCACCGACACCGGGCACGGCACCGACCTGCCGGCGGTCCGCATCTCCTTCTCCGACGACCTTGTGGAGTGGACCGAGCCCGAGCTCGTCGCCGCGCCCGAGCAGCCCTGGGAGGGCAACCGCATCGGCGGCGCCACCCCGCCCGTCCGCACCGACGCGGGCTGGCTGGTGCTCTACCACGGCGTCGAGGACGTGCGGCCCGAGACGCGAGGCGTCTGCTACCGCCTGGGTGCGATGCTGCTCGACCTCGACGACCCGCGCCGCGTGCTCGCCCGCACGCGCGAGCCGATCTTCGAGCCCGAGGCCTACTACGAGCGCTTCGGCCTCTACATCCCCAACGTCGTCTTCCCCACCGGCAACGTCGTGGTGGACGGCGTGCTCTGGCTCTACTACGGCTGCTGCGACACCTGCATCGGGCTCGCCACCTGCCCGCTCGACGCCCTGCTCGACCACGTCCTGGGCGGCGGGATCACCTGAGCGCCGCGATCAGCTTGCCGATGCGCGCGCGTGCGTTGCGGACAGCAGGATCCGGCGGCGCAGTGGCGGCGAGGAGCTTGTCCATGCGCTCGCGGGCGCGGTGGAGCGCGGGGGCGAGGTGGGCGCCTGGACGGAACGCCCGCTTCTCGTGGCGCTTCGGCGGGCGCACGGCGGACTCCAGGTAAGAGGCGAGCAGCCAGAGGGGTGGCGCGGGGCACCGGTCGAACAGGCTGGGCAGGTGGCGGTGGAGGAACGGCTCCCAGGCCTCGGGCGGGCCTCCGACGCGGCGGTAGAGCAAGAGCAGGCAATGGGCCGCCAGCACCTGGACCTCGACGGACTGGGCGGGGTCGCCTACGGCCTGCATCAGCCGTAGCCCGGCTCGCTCGGGCTGGGCCTGGCCGCTGTCCACGATCTCGTGGACGATCGGATTGGCGCGGCCCCGGCATTCGCTGTCCCGCTCGGCGGGGGTCTTGCCTTCCAGCCTGGCGCACAGGCGCGCCGCCCAGACGTCGAAGCGGTCTTCGGACCGGGCGAAGGCGTCCCGCAGGGTCACGCGCATCGTGAAGTCGAGGGTATTCAGGAACACCAGGCCGAGATGGGAGGTGTCGCCCTTCCAGGCCTTCCAGTAGCAGGCGCGAATGGCGTCTCGCTCGGCGGCGGCCGCGCCGTCGGCGCTGTGGAAGCGATGGCGGGTCTCGGCGAGCGCCTCGCGCCGCACGAACGGTGAGCTCTGTGGAGCGAGGAGCAGGCCGAGGCAGCGTTGGAGGCGGGCGCCTGGGGCGAGGGCCGCGACGGCTCGCGTGGCCTGGATGTCCTTGGTGCGCTGAGCGGCGAACTCGTCGACGGGCTGGAGAATGCTGGCTCCGCGCGCGTGGGTGTAGGCCTTCCTCGCGCGGTCGTATCTCACGGTCAGGCAGTACTTCCGCCCCGCGGCGAGGGGGCCTTTCTCGCGGGTCGCGTCTTGCCCGCCGCCCATGGGCTGTCCCGTCCCCCAGTCCTCGATCATGCACGCGTAGCCCACCGTGATCTCGACGACGAGCGTCTCCCCTGCCTGGATCGGGAGGGCCTCGCCCTGGCCAGGCTGAGCGACGACCTCGCGCGCCGCGAAGGTCACGCGGAATCGGTACGGGTAGCGGTGCTGGCCATCCGTCTTGATGGGCTCTGCCCGCACGACCTCGGCCGCGATGCTCCCATAGCCGTCCTGGAGCAGGAGGATCAGCGGGCGAGCGCCGACCCGCGCCCCCTGGGCCATCGAGTGCAGGAGCGAGGCCAGCACCAGCGCCGTCAGTGCAGCGTGGACACGGCGACGCACCCTGCCGCCTCTCAAGACGCTCATTGCACGCCCTCCTCAGGCCGCTGCTCTTTCCCTCTGCTCGTTAGACGCGTCAGAGAGCGGCGCGGTTCGTGGGGGTGGAGCCACGCGGACACCCTGCAGCGGGTATCCTCCAGGAGCCGCGCC
>CBFDBL010000549.1:0-4795 GCA_965603035.1 uncultured bacterium | reverse complement strand
GCGCGGGTTCCGGCGGCTGAAGCCGCCGGCCAAGTCCTGTCAGCCCTTCGGGCTTCAGGCGGGCGGCGGGGCCGCGAGCGGGCGCCGAGCGACTGCGGAGCGACGGGAGAGGGATTCTCGGGAAAACGTGTGATCGACGGACGTGGCGAGTGGGTGGTGCGTTACGCGCCGGCGGTCGAGTGCGTCAGGCCGAGCCGCTCCGGGGGGGGCGAGCGACTGGGTGCAGTAAGTAGGGGGGCGCCGTGGTCCGTCCTTGCCCCGCCAGGGGCGGGGCTTTGGAGTGCGGTGATGGAATCACCGCTTTCGATTCGAGCGGAGCGGTCGGCCGGCCGGTGGCTCCGGCGGCGCGGGAGGGCAGCCGGTACGTCTTCGCTGTGGGGCCCGCTCCGCGGGAAGTGAAGGCGGCGACTGGGGTCGCCGCACTCCATAGGAAGATGGCGCGTCGGGGCGCCCAGAGCCAGGTCGGGGGTCACCGCACGTCTCCCGCCGCTGACGCGGGATCGGGCGATGGCGTGCTGAAGTGGTACGATCCGCTCTGGCCGCGGTGTTGGATGACCGAGGCGTCTACTGGCTGGATTCGCCTGCGAGGAGAGCCGCCAGTTCCTCTCGGAGCCTGCGCGGATCTCGCACATCATTCCGCATAGACCACTGTCCGGCTCTCGTTGACGGCGGCGAGTAGGTAGGGGTTCCGGATCGCCGGCGTTTCGACCAGGTCGACGTCGCGCCCGAAGAGGTCCTGGAGCGCTTCCAGGAGGCCGAAGTAGGCGTCGGCGTGGTCGCCCGGCGACATGGACCCGAACTCGACGAGGAAGTCCAGGTCACTCGTCTCGCTATCGAAGGGGCCCTCGGCCGCTGAGCCAAAGAGCTCGAGCCGCTTCACCCTGTACCGGCCGCAGAGCTCGAGAAGCCGCTCGCGTTGGCCTTCCACGATCGGGTGCATGGCCTGCTCCTGTCAGTCCACCACGCGCGCATCATAGCGACGGCCCGCCCACCAGTCAAGGTCGCAGCCGACGGGCGCTTGCAAATCGTCGCGAGCGCGGTATCCTGGGCGAGCGTTCCCGGTCCACCTACTCGGAAGGAGCCGCTGGCATGGCGAAGAAGAAGGGCAGGCGCGTCAGGCTCGGGATCATCGGGACGGGGCAGATCGGGAAGTCGCACATCCGCCGATACCAGGAGGTGCCGGACTGCGAGATCGTGGCGGTGGCCGATATCCGACGAGCGGAGGCGAAGCGGGTGGCCGCCGAGTACGGCATCCCGCGCGTGTTCACCCAGTTCCGCGAGCTGCTGGCGGTCGACGAGATCGACGCGGTGGACGTGTGCCTGCACAACAACTTCCACGCGCCCGTGAGCATCGCGGCGCTCGAGGCGGGCAAGCACGTCTACTGCGAGAAGCCCATGGCCGGCGCCTACCCCGATGCCAAGGCCATGCTCGCGACGGCGAAGCGGAAGCGCCGCAAGCTGAGCATCCAGCTCAACACCCTGTTCTCGATGGAGACGAAGGCGGCGAAGCGGCTGATCGACGAGGGGCACGTGGGCGAGGTCTACTACGCCAAGAGCTACGGCCACCGCCGCCGCGGCCGCCCGTGGGTCGATGGCTACGGCTCGAACGCCTTCGTGCAGAAGGCGACGGCGCAGGGCGGCGCGCTCTACGACATGGGCGTCTACCACATCGCCAACATCCTTTACCTGATCGGCAACCCGAGGATCAAGACGGTCACGGGCTCGACGTACGACGAGGTCGACATGTACGAGGACAGGCGGAAGGCCGGCCCCTGGGAGGTCGAGGAGCTGGGCATCGGCTTCGTCCGCCTCGCCGGCGGCATCACGTTCGTGCTCGAGGAGAGCTGGGCCATCCACTCGAGCGGCGGCGAGAGCCCGCTCATCGCGGGCTCGAAGGGCGGCATCAAGCTCGCCCCCTTCGGCTACTTCACCACCGTCGCCGACATGCCGATGGACGCGACCTTCGACCTCGGCGGCACCGATCACCGCTGGCACTCGTGCTTCCCCGAGGCGGCCTGCTACGACAGCCCGCAGCACCACTGGGTCGCGGCGCTGCTCGGCCGGGTGCCGCTCATCGACACGGCGGGCATCGCGCTGGCCACGATGAAGGTCAGCGAGGGCATCTTCCTCTCGCAGAAGCTCGGCCGCGAGGTCACCGCCGCCGAGATCGACAAGCGGGCCAAGAGCACGGCGGTCAAGGGGTTGTAGCCCGATGACGGCGCACGACGCCTCCTCCTTGACTTGCGGAGGATGTACGCTATAATGTACATCCGGATGTCATGTGAGGAGTGCAGGCCATGATCGCAGTGACGCAGACCGAGTTCCGGAACAACATTAAGAGGTACCTGGACGCTGTGGCGCGGGGGGAGACGCTGCGGGTGTCTCGCTATGGCAAGCCCTTTGCTGAGGTGTCTCCCCTCGACACGGATGGCGAGCCGTCCTGGAAGCGCCGCGAGCCCCTGATCAAGCTGCCCAAGGGGGTGTCGGCCTCGCGGCTCATCCTCGCGGAGCGCGAAGAGGGGTGGTGATGCGTCTGTTCCTGGATGCGTCGGCCTTCTTGAAGCACTACATCGACGAGCCCGGCTCGTCTCGGGTCCGGCATTTCCTCGGCGAGGCCGACGAGCTGGTGCTGAGCGTGATCGTGTGGCCGGAGATCCTCTCGGCGCTCAACCGTCTGCGGCGGGAAAGGGTCCTGGACGACGAGGACTACGCCGTCGTCAAAGCGCGGTTCCAGAGAGACCTCGCTAACGCCATTGTGGTAGCGCTCACTGTCGAGGTGCTCCAGGAGACCACCCGCTGTCTGGAGCGGGCGCCGTTGCGCGCCTCCGATGCGATCCACGTGGCTTCTGCCCTGGAGGCCGGTGCCGGCCTCTTCGTCTCGGCGGACCGCCGCCAGTGCGAGGCGGCCAAGGCGTTGGGACTGACCGTCGAGGCGATTCCTTCGGAAGGCCCCGCACCATGATGCGCCCCGTGACGTTCCTCGCCGCCGTCGTGTCGCTCGCCGTTCCCGCCGGTGCGGGCGAGAAGCTGGTGAGCGGGGGGATCTCGTACGGGCCGATCCGCAGGGGGGCGATCGCCGCGACGCTGACGATCTCGGCCGACGGGCGGCGCGTGGCCTACGTGGTGCAGCGCGGCGGCCGGCAGAGCGTCGTGGTGGACGGGCGCGCCGGCGCGCAGTACGACGGCATCGCCAGGGGCACGCTGACCTTCAGCCCCGACGGCAAGCGCGTGGCCTACCTGGCGGCGCGCGGCGACAAGCGGCTCGTGGTGGTCGATGGCGCCGAGGGCCGGGACTACGACGGCGTGGGGCAGGGCTGCCCCGCGTTCAGCGCCGACGGCCAGCGGGTCGCCTACTGGGCCGCACGGGGCGACAAGCGGGTGGTGGTGGTCGATGGCGTGGAGAGCAAGGAGTGGGACGGCATCCTGGCCGGCCCGCCGGTCCTGTCGCCCGACGGCAAGCGGGTGGCCTACGGCGCGCGGCGCGGCGCCCAGTGGCTCGTCGTCGCCGGCGACAGGGAGAGCGGGCCCTTCGACGGCCTCGCGACGGTCGCCTTCAGCGCCGACGGGACCAGGGCCGCGTTCGCCGCGCGGCGCGGCGCGCAGTGGTTGGTTGTGGCCGACGGCCAGGAGGGGAAGCCCTTCGATGCCGTGGGCGCCCAGACGCCGGTGTTCGCGCCCGTCGGCCACCGCATGGCCTACTACGGCAAGCGCGGGAACGGGTGGTCGATGGTCGTCGACGGCGCCGCTACGGGGCCATACGACGGCATCGGCCGCAGCGGCCCGCTCTTCAGCCCCGACGGCAAGCGCCTGGCCTACACGGCCGCCCGCGGCGGCAAGCAGCTCGTCGTCGTGGACGGCCAGGCCAGTGAGCCCTGGGACGCCATCGGCCAGGGGAGCCTGCTGTTCAGCCCCGACGGCGGGCGCGTCGGCTACACGGCGTCGCGCGGCGGCCAGTGGTTCGCCGTGGTGGACGGCAAGGCGGGGAAGGGCTACGACGCCATCGGCCGCGGGAGCCTGACCTTCGGCCCCGACGGCAAGCGGCTGGCCCACACGGCGCAGCGCGCGGGCAAGTGGCTCGTCGTGGTGGACGGCGCCGAGGGCACGCCCTGCGACGGCATCGGGCTCGGGAGCGTGACCTTCAGCCCTGACGGCAAGCGGGTCGCCTACACGGCGCAGCGGGCGGGCAAGGCCTTCGTCGTGATCGACGGCGCCGAGGGCAAGGCCTGCGACGCCATCGCCGCCGGCCCGCCCGCCTTCAGCCCCGACGGCAAGCGGCTGGCCTGGCAGGCGCTGATCGGCGACCAGTGGGCCGTGGTCGTCGATGGCGTCGAGAGCAGCAAGCTGGACGGCTTCCTCCGCGGCGCGCGGCTCGCCTTCGACAGCCCCACCCGGCTCCACACCCTCGCCCACCTCCAGCGCGAGCTCTTCCTCGTGCAGATCGACATCGTCGCCGAGTTGGCCGCCGCGGCCCGCGGCGGCTGCCGGGCTCTCTGTGACGAGAGGGCTCCTGGCCCTCTCCCACCGGGAGAGGGCGCCGCCCGGCCGCTCGCGAGCGGTCGGGCGGCGGGTGAGGGCCGTCCCGAAGAGGCAGCAGCCTGTTGGCGGAGCCGAGTCCCCGCTCGGCGCGCCCCTCACCCGCCCGCCTTCGCCACAGGCTCAGACGGGCGCCCTCTCCCGCGGGGAGAGGGCCAGGGGAGGCTCCGGCGCAGGGCTTATCGCCCTTGAGTTCCTTGATGTAGATTTCGCGGAAGTCGAGCGGCTGGTAAACGAATTGCAGGAGCTCGGGCCGGCCGGC
>CBFDBL010000548.1:0-4797 GCA_965603035.1 uncultured bacterium | reverse complement strand
GGCTGCGGAGGAAGACGTTGAGGACGGCGACGGCGAGTGCGGCGCCGATGGCGAGGTTGCGCACGACGTTGTCGATGGACTCGACGATGTAGGTGGAGTCCTTGTAGACGACCTCGAGCTGGAAGTTGGCGGTGGCGAGGACCTCGGTGTTGATGCGCTCGATCTCGGCCTCGACCCTCTCGACGACCTTGAGGGTGTTGGTGCCGGTGCGGCGGATGATGGCGAGGACGACGCTGTCGTGGCCGTCCTGGCGGACGGCGGCCATCTGCTCCTTGAAGCTGTCCTCGACCGTCGCGAAGTCGCGGACGCGGATGGGCCGGCCCTCGCGGTAGGCGACGATCGCGTCGGCGAGCTCGGCCGGCGTGCGGAACTGGCCGACGGTGCGGGCCGTCTCGCGGCGCTTGCCGCGCTCGAGCGGGCCGCCGCGCACGTTGAGGTTCTCGCGGCGGATCACCCCGCGCACCTGTGCCACGCTCAGCCCGAAGGCGCTCATCCGCTCGTAGTCGAGGATCACGCGAATCTCGCGCTCCGGCCCGCCGAAGAGCCACACGTCGCCCACACCGCCCACGCGCTCGAACCGCTTCTTGAGGTTCTCGTCCATGAACCGATAGGTCTGGAACGGGTCGAGCGGCGGCGTGCCGTCCTTGTGCTTGGCGAAGATCCACATGATCGGCTGCTCTTCGTCGGACGACACGGCGCGCAGCACCGGCTCGTTGGCGTCGGCGGGCAGGTCCTCCACCCGGTTGAGCTTCTTCTGGACGTTGAGCTGGGCGATGTTCTTGTCGATGCCCCACTCGAACTCGAGGTTGATCTCGCTGCGGCCCTCGCGCGAGACGCTCGCCATCCGCTTCATGTCCTCGACCGAGGCGAGCTGCTCCTCGATCTTGTCGGTCACCTGCTGCTCCATCTCGGGCGGCGCGGCGCCGGCGAACTCGGTTTCGACGCGGATCTCCGGCTTGTCCACCGTGGGCCGCATCTGGATGGGGAGGGTGAGCAGCGCGACGATGCCGAAGAGCGCGACGAGCAGCACCGCGACCCACACCGTGACGGGGCGCTCGACGGAGAGATCGATGAGCTTCATCGGGGCGCGCGTCCCTTCGGCGTGTCGGGGGGCGGGGCGGGCCGCTTGCCGGTCGGCGGCGGGCCGCCCTGGGTGCCGGGGACGGGCTCAGGCAGGCCGCGGACGACGATCATCATCGAGCCCTCGCGCAGGTTCTCGCTGCCCACGACCACGACGGCGTCGCCGGCCGCCAGCGAGCCGTTGACGACCTTGCGGATCTCGATCCGCCCTTCCTGGCGCGCGCCTGTCTCGACGACGACCCGGCTGGCGAGCATCATCGGCCCGGGCAGCGGCGGCATGGCGGGCGCGCCGCCTGGCGGCTTCCCGCCCCCGGCGCCGGGCGGGGGCGCGGGCATGGGCGCGGCCTTGAAGAGCAGGGCGAGCCCGCCGCGCAGCACGATCGCGTCCTCGGGCACCAGCAGCACGTCGTCCCGCGCGCCCAGGATGAACGCCACGCGGGCGAACATCCCGGCCCGCGCCACGTGGGCGGGGTCCTGGAGGTCGAGCTGGACGGGGAAGCTGCGGGTCGTCGTGTCGGCCTGTGGGATGATGCGGTGGATGGTGGCGGCAAACTTCCTGTCGGGGTGCGCGTCGAGCCGCACGTCGGCCCGCTGGCCGTCGCGCAGGCTGCGCACCTGCTTCTCGGTCACGCGGGTGTGGACGCGGAGGACGGAGGTGTCGATGAGCTCGACGAGGGTCTGCCCGATCTGGGTCCACTCGCCGACCTCGATGTGCTTGCGGACGACGTAGCCATCGACGGGCGAGACGACGGTCGAGTCGCTGAGCTTCTGCTCGGCGAGCGCGACGGAGGCCTCCTGGAGCGCGACGTCGGCCTTTGCCCTGGCGATGACCTCCTCGCGCTCGCCCTCGCGCGCGAGCGCGAGGGCAGCCTCGACCCTGTGCAGCCGGGCCACGGCCGTCTCGTGGTCGGCCAGCACCGTGTCGCGCTCGGCATCGGCGATCACGCCCTTGGCGAACAGGGTCCTGGCGCGGTCGGCGTCGAGCTTGAGCTTCTTGACCTTGGCCCGCTCCTCCTCGACCTCGGCCTCCTTCTGCTTGATCTCGTTCTCGCGCAGGCCGGCCTCGCGGTCCGCCAGCTCGGCCTGCGCCATCGCCAGGGTGGCCCGCGACTCCGCGATCCGCAGCTTCGTCCCCGTCGTGTCGAGCCGGCAGATCACCTGCCCCTTCTTCACGGGGTCCCCCTCGTCCACCGCCAGCTCCGCGACCCGCTCCGCCAGCTTCGAGCCCACGCTCACCTCGCGCAGCGCCCGCACCGTCCCCACCGCCGGCAGCACCGAGTACACCGCCCCCCGCGACGCCGTCGCCACCTCCACTGGCATCGGCGGCATGCCCGCCCAGGCCGCCGCGCACGCCACCAGCGCCACCACGCCGCACGCCATCGGCCGTAGGCGGCCTCTTCGAGCCCTCATCCGACTGTCCTCGGGGAGTAAGCCACGCTTCGAGATACCGATCCAACCCCCTGGATTGTACTCGAAACGCCGCAGCGGTTCAACGCCGCGCCGCGCCGACCTCGACGAGCATCGGACGAAGGCTCGGCACCTCGAACGCCGGAGGCACCCGACGCTCGCTGAGCCGCTCGACCCCGCCCGACGGCTCCCCGCCGACCAGCAACTGCACCCGCCGCGGCTCCCGCAGGTAGTTCGCCAGGTTCACCACCAGCTTCCCATCGACCCGCGCGGCGCGCAGCTCCGCGAGCGGCTCGACCCCCACCTTGGGCAGCAGGGCGCGGAACTTCGGCCACAACGCCTTCGTCTCGGCCTCGGGCCACGTCTCGCCGGGCATCTGGCCGATGCGGCGGTCGCGGTTGTGCTCGGTGCCCGTGAGACACTGCCCGATGAGGAGGACCTTCCCGAGGCTGGCGAAGCGCGCCACCGCCTCCACGGCTCCATCCGTCATATGCGTCGCAGCGGGCACGACGAGCAGCTTCGCCGCCCGCAGCCCGAAGGGCCGCGGCCCGCCCGCTACCCACGCCGCGAGCTGTCGCTCGGTGACGAAGCCGAGTGGCACGCCGCAGAAGTTGAGCGCCGTGTAGGCCTCGCGCATCACGCGGACGTGGTCGTCGCCGTAGACGTTCGACGCCAGCGACGAGAGCAGGACGACCTGCGGCGCCAGGCGCTGGAGCGCGGTGACCTCGCGGGCGAGGCGGTTGAGGTCGAGGCAGGCGATGTTCTGCGCCTCCGTGCAGTCGGGGCGGTGCATGAGGCTGCCCGAGGCGTCCGCGCCAGGGTCGAAGGTCCGCTCCCACACCCACGTGGTCGAGGCGCTCATCCCGTGGACGGCGCCCTGCCAGATCACATTGGCGATGTGCTCGGGCGGGACCACGTCGAGGTCGCGATCCACGATCAGGTGGTTCTCGCTGTTGAACACGGGCTTGTCGCCCATCGAGCGCTGGAAGTCGTAGGCCATGTTCTCGCCGAGCCAGCCGCTGGCCCACTCGCCGGCGTGGTCGGCGTGGACAACCCACTTGCAGCAGTCGTTGCCGTGCACCTGGCTCAGCGCGCCGAAGAGCTCGGGCGAGACGCTCCAGATCCCGTGAGGATGCCTGCCCCAGTGCGCGCTCATCATGATCTTCGCGTGCACCGGCACACCAGGCCACAGCTCGTGGATGACGTCCGCCATCCACCGATGCCACCCGGCGAACTGCTCCTGGTTGAAGCACACGAAGTCAACCGTCACCGGCTTGTCGGGCGCCTCGGGCGGCACGTAGGGCGACGCCCAGTTGCCCTCCTCGAGCTTCACGCCGTCCACCCAGAAGCCGCGCGTCGGGCTCTCGGTGATGATGAGGACGGGGATGGTCGTCTCGTCCTCCTCGGTGACGAAGGTCTCGCTCACCCGCCGCCACGCGCCATGGGTGCGGGGGAACTTGCACCGCAGCCGCCAGCGCGTCCCGCCGCCGATCCACGCGATGCCGGGGTCCTCGCTCCGCACCCACGCCGAGACCGTGTAGGCCGTCTTCGGCTTCACCTTCACCCCGCCGACGACCGTGAGCGCGCCGTAGACGTGCGGGCCGAACCGCGTGCCGTTCGTCAAGCGCAGCGACCGGCGCCCGCTGCGCGCGACCGACGCGTCCACGGTCATCGTCGCGTCGGTATTGCGGCGGTCGAAAGCCCAGCCCTTCGGCCCGGCGCCGTCGAGCGACTCCAACGACGAGTTCGGCAACAGGTTCGCACCCAGCTCCATCGGCTTCACATAGAGCACCGTCTGCCCCGCCCCCAGCGGCCTGTCCATCACGAACTCCGTGGGCTCGGCCCCCTCCTCGAGCATCACGTCGTCGACCCACACCCCCTCGGTCGGGCTCTCGGTCAGGATCATCACGCGGAAGCGCCGCTCGTCGCGCTTCGTCTCGAAGCGGCCCACCACGCGCGTCCAGTCCTCGGCCGCCGGCCGGTAGCGGGCATCCCGCTCCAGCAGCTCGCGGACGATGCTCCGTTCCAATTCGGGGCGGCTGGCATCGACGTCGACCACGACCTCAAACTCGGCCGGCGTCGTGCCATTACGCACGCGAACCAACAGGGGAGAGAGGGCCTCCTGGACGATCTGTTCGACATAGCCCAGGTTGAGATCAAAACGATTAAAGGCCAGTACCCCGCTCAAAGTCAGCTCGATCACAGGGGCCGGGCTACGGGCGATGTTACGATCCTCGCGTCTCAGCAGGGCGCGCACGGCATCATAGAGGGCGTTGGGCTCTTTAAAGGGATCCACTGCGAGGCGCAGGC
>CBFDBL010000547.1:0-4801 GCA_965603035.1 uncultured bacterium | reverse complement strand
CCTGTTGTTCTCATCCACGATCTTGTTCACTGCCTGCAGGTCCTTGGCGATGCCTTTCGTCTCCCCGGCCAGCCTTCGAACTTCGTCAGTCACCTTCCTGACGTTCTCGGTCAGTTCCTTGATTGGCTCAAGCACGTCGCTGTACCTAGCCTTCAGATCGAGAATATCCTTCGTGATCCGCTCGATCTGGGCCACCCGACCGCTAATCTCCATCCAGGCCAGGACTTCCATATTGGCCATCTTGTCTACGAAGGCGTCTGGGAAGTCGCCCCTGACAAGATCAGGGTCAGCGGGAGCCGGTTGCTCGGCTGGCCGCGACAAGCGCTCGAATACGATATTGCAGATCTTCCGTCCCCTCCGGAGGATGACACGCTTCTGAGACGCGTTGTACAGGCCGAACAGAAGGTGCCCCTGGTACCCGGGGTCCACCATGGAGCCTGTCAAGAGAATGACGCCCTCGTAGGATAGCGCCCTTTTGGACCCAATGCGCGCGCATATGTCCGTCGGCAGGCAAAGGCGCTCCTCCGAGATCACACCGCAGTAAGCGCCCGGGTCAAGTGTCATTGAATCCTGTGATAGGTCGTATTCCTCGCCTTGTCCCCCCAGTATGCCCTTCGCCCCGACTCTGACATCATAGCTAGACGCGCCAAGGCACAGCGGCTGGAACGTCGCGCGTTCGATGAGCATGTCGTGCGAAACGCCGTCCGTGATCTCAGCATCCGTGAGGATGCCGGAAGCCACCTTCGCTCCGGGCCGAGCTCCCGTCTGATCGTTGTCGCCATTCATGCGCAGACCCCCCTTCGAGTGTCCGTCTCCCCCACCATACACTATACCGTCCCATGACGGCTTGTCAAGCGGATTCTCCCGATGGATGGTGTTGTGCCCATTCCCAGACGCCAACCGCTAGCTAGATGGTACCGCGGACGCGGGATCCTCTCAAGGACAGTCCGTCGGTAACCCGGTCGGGGCACTTCGGCCTCAGCCACCTGACAGGGGTGAGGGGGTGAGGGGGTTGAGGGGGGTTGGGGGGGGTGAGGCGGGGTGAGGTGCCAGGCACCTCAAGAAGATGCAAGATGATTGGAGCGCGGGAGTTACGACGAGGCCGGTCAAAGTGGTCCTGAACGATGGACGTGGTGGCGGGGGCGTTTGGCGGCGGGAAGAGCCGGAGCTACTGCTCCTGGAGGACTCGGACCGAGAAGTCGCGGAAGTCGGCGGCGGAGGCGGGGTTGACGAGGAAGCCGTAGGTGACGATGCCGGCGGGGTCGGCGGGCAGCTTGTTGGCCGCGCGACAGACGTAGGTGGTGCCGACCGCGACCTCGACGGTGGCGGGGTTGACGACGGCGCGGATCTTGTACCACTGGCCTGCCTTGAAGGCGAAGGGCTTGCGGGTGTGCTCGGCGGGGCGGTCGTCGGCCTTGTAGGCGTGGAGGATGCCGACGAGCTTGGGGCTGGTGGCGTGGAGCCAGAAGCCGATGTTGGGCCTGGCCTTGCCGGCGAGGCGGAGCAGGGCGCCGGTGCCCTTGACGATGCGGACCGTGCAGCGGAGCTCGTAGCTGGGCGGGTGGGCGAGCGAGAAGAGGCACTCGGCGTCGTGGTCGCCGCCGCCCTCGCCCTTGGCCGTGGGGTCCACGATCATCTCGCCGTGGACGATGCCGCTGCCGATCTCCCACTTGCCGAAGCGCGTCTGCCATTCGTCGAACAGGTCGTCGCGGGTGAGCAGGACGCGTCGGCCGAGCGCGAGGTCGGTCTGCATCTCGAGCTTGGCGACGAGCGGCTTGCACTCGACGATGCGGCGGTTGATGTCGTCGAGGTTGGCGCTCACGTCGTAGACGTCGGTGGCGTGGCGCTCGCGGAGCAGTGCGAGGCGGTAGAGCGCGCGGTCCCACTCGCGCTCGGCCATGAAGCGCTTGGCCTCCATGAGCAGGCGGCTGGCCTGCTCCTGCTCGGTCTCGGTGGGCCTGCGGCGCGGGCCTGGCTCGGGCGCGGCGGCGAGCCGCAGGCGCTGCTCGTAGGGCCCGACGTCGATCTTGCCGGCCTTCGCGGCGGCGAGCTCGGCGGCCGCCGTCTTGGCCAGGCCGGCGTAGATGCAGTGGATCGCCAGCAGCAGGCGGCCGTGGGGCTCCTTGGGCTCCGCCGCCAGCTTCCCCAGCTTGTAGAGCTCGTCGGGCGGGAACTGGTCCCACGTCCGCGTGACCTCGACCTTGCCGTAGCGCAGCACGACCCGCTGGTCGCTGGCCGAGAGCACCTCGGCCTCGAGCCAGGCGGGGTCGAACTTGCCTGCGACCTTGCCGAGCGAGAACTGGCTGGCGGCGACGGGCCGGGCCTTGTCGTTGAGCCGCCGGACGACCTGGGCCTTGAGGCTGCGCAGGAGCGCGAGGTCGGAGAGGTAGTCGTCGAGGTAGCCCTCGATCTGCGCCGTGCGCAGCTCGGGACGGAGCTTCTCGGCCTCGGCCCTCGACCCGGCGAGCAGCCAGCCGCGGGCAAGCGCCAGCGACGGCTCGAGGCGGATGAGGAAGAACTCGTACTTCGCGGCGTCGATCGCCTCGACCCGCCGCCTCGCCGTGCTCGCGAGCAGCGGCTCGATGATCGCGATCTCGCCCTTCGCACGGCCCACGTACGGCTCCACACCGAAGCGCGCGGCCACCCGCTCGTAGAGCGCCCGCGCCTCCTCGAACAGCCGGCCACGCACCTTGCCCTGCGCCTGCGCGTGCAGCCGCTCGTAGGCCTGCTCCGCCTTCGTCGTGATCGCGATCTTCTCCTGGAGAACCTGCTGGCGCGTCGCCTCCGACGCCGCACCCCGCAGCAGCGCGTCGTACTCCTTGAGCGCCGCGCCGAACCGCTCCTGCCCCGCCAGCGTGTCGGCCCGCGCGCGAGCCGCGAGCAGCTCGCGCTGGACACGCTTGCGGTCCTCGCCCTCGAGCGCGTCGAGCTCGCGCTCCGCCTTCAGCGCCGCCGCCGTGTCGGGGAACTTCTCGACGACGGCGCGGTAGCGCGTCGCGACGGCCGCCTCGTCCTTGGGGTGCTCGCGGGCGAAGAGGCGGGCCGTCTGGAAGAGCGCCTCGGCCTGGAGCGGCACGAGCCGCCTGGCCGCCTCCTTCGCCGCCGCGGTGCCCTTGTAGTGCTGCTCGATGGCCTCGAGCCTGCCGATGGTCGTCTGGATGGCGGCGACCTTCTGGTCGGGCTCCTTCTCCTGCTCGGAGGTGTCGGCGGCGATGGCCAGCTCGATCTCCTCGCTGCCCTTGCGGGCGCGGAGCACGGGGTCGTCGGCGTCGGGCTCGACGGCTTGCTCGACGGGCGGCGGCGGCCTGGTCGCTGGCGTGCGCAGCGCCAGCCAGGCCGTCACGGCCACGGCGGCGACGGCGGCCGCCGCGGCGAGCCCCAGCCACAGGCGCGTGCGCCGCGGCGCGGGCGCGACGGCGGGCTCGGGCGCGGGCTCGGGCGGCTTGGCCTTCGCCTCGCGGGCCGCCGCGATGGCGGCGCGGAGCGCGTCGGGCACCTTGCCCGCCTGGTAGGCCTCGAGGTCGGCGATCAGCGCACCAGGCCCCTGGTAGCGCCGCGCGGGCTCGGGCGCCAGCAGCTTCGCGACGATGGCCGCGAGGGCCTGCGGCGCCTCGGGCGCGACCTCGGCGATCGGCTCGAAGTCGCCGTCGCGGATGGCGAAGGTCACCTCCGCCGTGGTGTCGCCCTGGAAGGGCTGCTTGCCGGTCAGGCAGCGGTAGAGCAGGGCGCCGAGCGAGAACAGATCGGAGCGGGTGTCGAGCTTCGGCTCGCGGTCGAGGTGCTCGGGCGAGAGGCCGTGGGGCGAGCGGATGCCCTCGCCGCTCTTGCCGATCGACACCTCGCGGATCGGGGGCTTGGTGAGGCCGAGGCCGGCCAGCCGCACCGTCCCGTCCTGCGCCACCAGCACGCTCCCCGGCTCGATGGCGCCGTGCAGCAGGCCCCGCGCCAGCCCCGCCTCCAGCGCCTTGGCGCACGCGAGCGCCACGAACACCACCTCGTGGGTCTCCAGCCTGCCCTTCGCCTCGAGCAGTTGCGACAGCGTCGCGCCCGCGACATGCTCGCTCACGACGAACGTGTCGCCCATCTGCTCGCCCATCCCCAGGGTCCGGACCACGTGGGGATGCTCGAGCCGCGCCGCCACCGCCGCATCGTGGCGCAGCCGGTCCACCAGCGCCGCGTCGGCCTGCACCGACGGGTGCAGCACCGTCACCACGTAGCGGCGGCCGTCCTCGGCGTCCTCGACCACGCACGCCGTGCCGAGCGGACCGGGCGGCAGCTCGCCGGCCACCTCGCAGCGCGCCAGGTCGGGAAGATGCTCCCCGCTCACCAGCGCCACCACCTGGTCGGGCGACAGGTACCCCTGCTGGACGAGGAGCTGGAGGAGGGGGCGTGGCGGGTCGGCCTCGGCCTGGAGCTCGCGGCAGGCCTCGACCTGCTCGGCGTCGAGCAGCCCGCGTTCGAGGGCGAGGGCGATGATTCGCTGGTCGCGCGCTTCCTGCATCGCGGGCTCCTCGGGCGTCTGCCCGCATCGTAGCGCGCCCCCCACGGCAAGTCAACCGCGCGGCCGGGCGAGAGTCTGATCCCGCGTGCTGGGGGCTTTTCGTGCTCGTCCTCGCCCTTTCCCAGGGCTCACGCCCTGGGCTACATGCTGTCGCCCCTGCGGGGCTGGCTCAACGACCCCATGGTCGGCCGACAGGACGGCGAACGCCTTATCTCCACGCCATTCGCCCATGGGCATAGAGTCTGAGGTGATCGCGCGGCCCTCAACGGAGATGAAGAAGACCGCGAGAGAGTGATATCG
>CBFDBL010000546.1:0-4819 GCA_965603035.1 uncultured bacterium | reverse complement strand
CCTCACAGCGTACCTTCCAGTGTCGAATCCCCCGCCAGCATCATGTCACTCGCCCGCGCGGATGTCAAACATTGCGGCGAAAGGCCGACAAGGGCTTGCGATACGGCCCGCGGGCGGGTATACTCAACTCAATGGTGGGTCGGTCTGTGGTCCTGTGGCTCCGGGGGTCGCGGAGCCCCTGCGGATGGGAGCGAAGCCGATGAGAGGGTGGACATTGGGCATGGGGCTGAACCTGGCGTTGGCAGTGGCGTGGGGCACTGTGGGGGTGGGCGCGTCGGCGGAGGCGGGTCAGTGGCCGATCCCGCCCGTGCCCGACAACGCCTACGCCGTCGTGCGACCGAGCCAGAACCCACTGGTCAAGCCCAACGCCAAGGTGCCAGCTCCCACCATCGTGTGGGAGAAGATCCACGTGCGCAAGGACCACCCGCGTCTGTGGTTCACCAAGGAGACGAAGCCCGAGCTCGCCCGCTACATGCGCGGCCATCCCTCCTTCCACAGGCTCCAGGGCGCGCTCCTGCAAGGCGACCCGCTGGCGTGCGCCTTCATGTACCAGTTCACCGGCCGCGAGGCCTACGCGCGCAAGGGCATCGACGCCCTGCTCGACGGCACGGCCGGCGCCGAGCTCGCGCCGATGATCTTCGACTGGACCTACGAGGCGATGACCGAGGAGCAGCGCCGCGAGGCCGTCGAGCGCCTGTGGGCCATGATCCAGCTCGACAGGGCATCGGGCTGGCCCCGCTGCTCGAAGTACACCGGCTACCCCGGCGACCCCCGCCCCTCGTCCACGCCGCCCGGCCAGTGGGCCGCCTTCTACAACTGGACCTTCCACGACCAGGACTGGTGCCGCGACCAGGCCCACACCTTCTTCGCCCTCATCGCACTCGCCCACCATCACCCCCGCGCCGAGGCGGGCGTGCGCAACTTCTGGGAGTACTCGCTCAAGGACCCCACCCTCTTCTTCGACTACCTGCGCGACGGCAGCTACTGGCAGGGCTACTACTGGTGGATCAGCGCGAAGCTCAGGCTCATCACCCAGATCTACGAGGCCATGAAAACCGCCTGTGGCGTGGACTACCTCGACCCCGCGAAGCACCCCTACCTGGCCAACGTCGGCCAGTGGGTCCTCTACTGCTCCGACCCCTGGCGCAAACGCATCATCTTCAACTACGGCGACGGCGAGATGGTGCCCACCGAGGGCCGCGTGCGCAGCATGCTCCTGGCCTCGAACGCGCTGGCGCGCGACCCCCACGTCGTGTGGCTCATGAAGACCAGCTGCCCGCCGCCTGCCTTGTGGGCCGAGGAACTCCTCTACCACGATCCCGCCCTCACACCCGTAGGCCCCGGCACCCTGCCGCTGGCGCGAGCTTTCCCCGGCACGGGGCTCGTCATCATGCGCTCGGCATGGGAGGCCAACGCCGTGTGGGCGTCGGTGCGGTGGGCCGACTGGTTCGACATGCACTGCCACGGCGACTGCGCCTCGTTCATCCTCTACTGCAAGAGCCCGCTCGCGCCCGACTGCGGCTACTACGACCAAGGCAACTTCCACAAGATCGGCTACTACCATCGCACCGTCGCCCACAACACGCTCACGATCCGGGACCCGAAGGCCAGCGCCCCCATCAACGACGGCTGCCAGCTCATGAAAGAGCAGCGCACCTGGTCCTTCGCCGTCGGCCAGGCCGCCTGGGTCTACAACCAGGAGGCCCACGACCGCGGCGACCTCCTGGCCTTCGAGCACCGCGACCTCTACGACTACAGCGCCGGCAACGCCACCATGGCCTATCGCCGCGAGCACCTCAAGGAGTTCGTCCGCCAGTGCGTCTTCCTGCGCGACGGCGTCTTCGTCGTCTTCGACCGCGTCGAGACCACCCGTCCCCAGCTCGAGAAGCGCTGGCTCATGCACATGGTCGGCGAGCCGCGCATCGACGGCAAGCTCGTGCGCACGCAGGTCAAGGGCCACATCGAGGACTACGACGGCGGCCTCACCGTCTCGCGCGGCAGTGGCGGCGCCATCCTGCGCTGCCACACCCTGCTGCCCGCCCAGCGCGTCATCCGCCGCGTCGGCGGCCCCATCTCCAAGATCCCCACCGCCACCCTTGCCCGAGTCCCGCGCACCCGCCATCGCATGGGCACAGGCAGCCGCTGGCACTTCACCAACCCCCTCATCCTCTACTACAACGACCCCCTCACCGGCACCAAGCGGCCCGCCATCGCCTTCGAGCGCGACACGCCGACCGACGTCGACTACGAGGTCACCGACAAGCACCTCTACATGAAGTTCGACGCCTACGAGCGAGGCCGAATCCACGAGCTCAAGCTCGAGCTCGCCGACTACGCCGACCTCCTCGAGCTCGTCTGCGAGATCGGGCGCCGCAAGATCTGGCACGTGCCGCTGCGCTACCTCCCAGGCTACGAGTACTACAACGAGGGCATGAACTACGCCCCAGCCTACCGCTCCTGGGACTCCGCGCGCCAGACCATCCCCGAGCTCTTCGGCGGCCACAACGAGCAGGGCTCCTGGCGCATCGAGGTCTACCCCGCCAAGCCCGCCGCCAGGGACTACTTCCTCAACGTCATCCGCGTCCTCACCACCGAGGGGGCCGAGGAGGGCAGCGTCCGCCTCAACGACGCCGCCGACCGCGCCGAGACCACCATCGTCCTCGGCGGCCGCATCTACGCCATCGCCTTCAACAAGAAGGGCGACGTCGGCGGCTCCATCCGCATCACCGACACCGAGGGCAAGGTCCTCGCCGACGCCCCCCTTGCCACGAAGGTGATCCAGGCCAAGTAGTCCGCCCGCGACCCCGGCCCCATGCGCCGGCACCCCACCCGGCTCCGTCGGCCCGTCCGTCGGGCCGGCGCCAGGCCCGCGCTGTCGCTGGATCGTGGGCGGTCGGACCTGGGCTCCACCTGCCCAGACCCCGGCGACCAGTCCCCCGGATACGCAAAGGCCTGGTGAACGACGCAGGCGAGCGCCCTGCTCGGGTCGTGGTGGGGAACGGGGGACGCGGCTCATCCGCCGCCGCGGCGCGGCGGGCGGCGCGTGGGGGGGGGCCGCTGGGGCAGCTTCCTGGCCAGCCACTTCTGGGTGCGGCCGAGGAGCTCGATGCGGCGGCCGATGAGCGCGGCGACGGCGGGCGTCTGCTCGGTCTGCTGTAGGGCCTCCCACTCGGCGATCGCCGCGGTGGGGTCGAGTGCCCGCTCGAGCATGTAGGCGGCCTGGAGGCTCAGCGCGCGCGATCTGCGGTCGCGCGCCAGGCGCGCGAGCGCGCGGCCGGCGCCGCGGTAGTCGAAGGCCGCGGCCAGCCGCTCGGCGTCCCACAGCGGCGCCAGCAGGCCCCGCGTCGCCGCGCTGTAGGCGGGCGCCTTGGCGTCCAGGTCGCCCGGCTCGTAGACCGCGGTGGTGGGGCACGCGGGGTCCTTGGCGGGCGGGAGGCCGAAGGCCCGCGCGAGCGCGTGGAGCGCGAGCCGCCGGGCGCGCGCCAGCGCCTGCTCGCGCCCGGCGCCCAGGCGGGCGAGCGACACGAGGGCAGGGCCGCCAGGGTGTGCCGGCGCCAGCGCGTAGTCGTAGCCCGGCATGCGCACCTCCGCCGCCGTCACACCCACCACCCGCACGGCCTGGGGCTCGGCGAGCTGGCGGAGGGCCAGCGCCGCCAGCACCCGCCGCCCGTCGCCCTCGGCGCCCTGCACCGGCTTGCGGTCGTAGTCGGCCGGGATCTTCAGCGGCGCCAGCGACCGCTCGAGCTCCTTCGCCAGCTCCCGCGCCCGCAGGTACGGGGTGGCGCCCACGGGCACCACCAGCAGGCGGGCCTGCGTCGCGTTCGCGCGCTGGGTCTGCCAGAATCGCGCCTGCTTCGCCCTGTCCTCGTTGCGGCTCGTCACGATCTCGGCGAACTGGCGCTTGAGCGACTCGAACGCAGCGGTCCGCACCGCGGCCTGCGGCGCGCCGAGCAGCTCGACGTCGCCGACGACCGGGAAGTCGCTGTGGAGCCGGCGCACGCCCTTGCCGAGCGCCTCGCGCACCGGCTTGTCGTCCTTGTAGGCGTCGGCGAGGCGGGTGAGGGCCGCTGCGTGGGCGGGCGTGATCAGGCCCGCGAGCCAGGTGGCGGCGCGCTCGCGGCTGGCGGGCGAGGCGGAGTCCAGCAGTGGCAGGACGTAGGGCAGCGCCACGGGGTCGAGCCATCGCCCCATGGCCTTGACGGCGGTCGCGCGCAGGTCGGCGCTCCGCACGGCCTCGGCGACGAAGGGTGCGGCGAAGGGCGAGCGGCGGGCCGCGAGCAGCCGCAGGCAGGTCAGCCGCAGGGCGCCGTCCTTGGCGTTGACCAGCAGCGCGGTGAGGGTCGGGTCGGCGCCGGGGCCTGCGATGTCGGCGAGGGCCTCGGCGGCGGGGACGTGGAGCGGCTGGTCCTTGGGCTGGTCGAGGATGGCGCGGACGGCGGGCAGGCTGGCGGGGTCGCCCACGGCGGCGAGTGCCCGCAGTGCGTGTATGCGCTGGGTCGCGGCGCCTTCGGCGAGCGCCTCGCGGACCATGGGCAGCGCGGCGCGGCCCGCCGCCACGAGCTTGCGCTCGGCGGCCGTGCGGTCGCTTCCCTTCTCGCTGGCGAGCGCGGCGACGAGCACGTGGATCTGCTCGCGGGCCTCGAGGCGCGCGACGAGCGCGGCGGGCACCGCGGCCTCCTCCGCCGCGGCCGCGCGGGCCTTCTCGTCGATCGTCATGCGCTCGACGTCGCCCTTCGCCACCACCACCGTGCCGCCGACCTCGAGCTCGATGCTGACTTGGCCGCCCTTGGAGCGGACCCTGCCGCGCAGCTCCTGCCCG
>CBFDBL010000545.1:0-4824 GCA_965603035.1 uncultured bacterium | reverse complement strand
GCCCCGAACCCGCCGCGCGCACAAGCGCGCCGGCACCGGGTGTAAGCAGCGGAGCCCTCGGCCGCGGTGGGCCGAGGGCTCCGGGTGGAGTAGCGGAGTGGGCGTCAGGCGCGTCGTCGCCTGCGGAGCAGGGCGATGGCGCCGAGGCCGAGCAGTGCGAGGCTGGTCGGCTCGGGGGTGTAGCCGAAGTACTCGATCTCGCCGAGCGCGTGCATGGTGCTGCCGGTGGAGCTGACGTCGTAGCGGATGTGGCGATAGAACGCGGGGATGGGGTAGTCCACGCCGGCCTGGAAGAGGATGACCTGGTCGCGGTCGGTCCAGAGCGCGGCGTCGGGGTTGTCCTGGCGGAAGAGGGTCTCCCAGTTCACGCCGTCGTTAGAGCCCTGGATCTCCCAGACGCGCGGGTCGCGCGGGGGGCTGTCGTTGGAGGAGGCGAGGGTGAAGTGGGTGAGGTGGATGGCGTCGGGGAACTCGGCGGTGAGCTGAAGGCCTTCGCTGCCGGGGTCGCTGCAACACCACTTGTTGTTGCCGCCACCGGTGAGGTTGTCGAAGACGTTGAAGGAGGCCTCTTTGCCGCCGAAGCCGGGCTCGTCGGTGGAAGAGAAGATGGCGTCGAACCCGCCGAGGTCACCGGGCGGGTTGTAGCTGCCCTCGACGCCGTCGTCGCCGAGGTCGGTGAGGTCGTTGCCGAGCAGGGCGCCGTTGCCTGTGCCGAGGATGGTGCCAGCCTTGGCGGCGGCGATGTTGTACCTGTCGCCGAGGTAGTGGACGACCTGGTTGCGGTCGAGGTCGCTGAGCTCGCCGTCGTAGACGATGATCTCCGAGATATCGCCGTCCCAGAAGCGGCCGGTGAAGGAGCCGCCGGCGTCCTTGCCGCCGCCGACGAGCAGGTTGGTGTAGGTCTGGCCTGAGGCCGAGACGGCGGTGACGACGTGAGGCGAGTTGACGCTGTAGGGTGCGCCCAGGGCGCCGTTGACGTAGAGCTCGCCGGTGCCGCCGGCGCCCGTGAAGTCGTTGCCGTCCTGGCTGTGGCCGGGCGAGCGGTAGTAGCTGTTGTCGTTGAGGCGGATGTTGAGCTTGTCGTCGCCGCGCGACAGGAGGCCGTTGAGGTCGCCGCCCGCCTCGGCGTTCACGACCGCGAAGATCGTCCGCGCCGCGACGCTGGCGCCCGACTCGTAGAGCACGTCGCCGCTCGGGTAGTTCGCCCCATCGAAGTTGACCGACGGCAGGCCGCCGATGCCGGAGGCGACGTAGGTCGGCCGCTTGTTCACGTCGCCTTGGGTCAGGCTGCCCCACGCCTTGACCGGGTCGCCGTCGCTCAGGGCGAGGGTTCCCGCATCCAGGTGCAGCGAGACGGTTCCGACGTCCTCGACCAGGCCGCCAGACGCTCCGGGGCACAGGGCGAGGGTCGCCACGGCAGCGATCGCAATCGCGAGCTTGGCACAGTGCATTCTGGTCACTTTCCTTTGCTCCGAAGGGACTCGGCACCCGGTTCCCGGATAGAAACCGGCATTCTTCCCATCTGAACTGGCATGGTGGCAACATGCAAATCGCGTGCCATCGGGGCCGGCTCTCTGCGCCGTTTGGGGGAGGGCTCGTAAGTGACTGCTCGCACACGACTTAGCGATGTCGTGTGGATGTGCTGCCTGTCGGTGTGGGGCGGGCCTGGCTCGGGCGTGCACTGGACGGCCCGTCGGCGGCCTACCCAGCGTAAGTGCCTGCCCTTGTGCAGGTTATGGCAGGAAGTGCCTGTGTGTGCACTCGCCCGGCGCAGCGGCGATGTTGCTGATCGGCAACATGCTAACCAGCGGCGTGGGTGATACTTACGTCGAAATGCCATCCGGGCGTTGCCGGATGGCAACATAGCCGAGGCGGCTGTAAGACGAGGCCGCTAGGGCACTTGTGGCAGGCGGAGAGGCGCGTCGGCTGCTGGATGTTGCCGGAACGCAACACGCTCGGCCGCCCGGGACGGCGTTCAGAGGCTCCAGCCCTTGCGGTACGGGGCGCGGATGTAGTCGTTGGCCTTGGGGTGGTTGGTGACCTTCAGATTGGCGGCGTCCCAGTGCATGCGGGTATCGACTCGCTTGGCGATGTTGCCGAGGCAGCAGATCTCGGTGAGGGGGCCGCTGTACTCGAAGCAGGCGCCGGCCTTCTGGCCCGTCTTGGCGGCGCGAGCCCAGTCGTGCTCGTGCGAGCCCTGGACGCGGGGGATGGACGGGTCGGGGAGCTTGGCGGCGCGCATCTTCGTCTCGGGGATGATGCGGGGGCTGCCGCCGTAGACGCCTGCCATGAGGGTGCCCTTGGAGCCCTTGAAGAGCAGGCCGCCCTGCGAGGGCATCTTGCGGCCGTCCTCGAGGTCGGTGGGCCGCGGTGGGCGGGTGCCCTCGTACCAGGTGAGCTTGAGCGGCGGGAAGCCCTCGCGCTCGGGGAAGCGGAAGGTGATGACGGCGGAGAGGGGGTGCACCTCGGGGTTGTTGCCGCAGCTCGTGGCGTCGATGCTGGTCGGCGGGCCGAGCTTGAGCGCCCAGACGGCGGAGTCGAGGGTGTGGGCGCCGCGATCGCCCATCATGCCGTTCCCGAAGTCCCACCACGCGCGCCACGTCCTGGGATGGTAGGCGCGGTGGTAGGGGCGCATGGGCGCCGGGCCGATCCACAGGTCCCAGTCGAGCTTGTCGGGCACCGGCGGCGTCTCTTTGGGGCGGGTGCCCCAGCTCGTGGACCAGGAGGCGTGGCCCCAGGGGTAGTAGGTCAGGCTGCACCAGGCATCGACCTCGCGGATCTCGCCGATGAGCCCCGCCCCGACCCACTCGCAGATCAGGCGGATGCCCTGGCCGGAGTGGCCTTGGATGCCCATCTGGGTCGCGACTTTCGTCTTCTTCGCCGCCTCGGCGAGCATCCGCGACTCGTAGACGTCGTGGGTCAGCGGCTTCTGGGTGTAGACGTGCTTGCCCGCCTGGATGCAGGCCATCGAGATGACGGCGTGGGTGTGGTCGGGGGTGGCGATGACGCAGGCCTCGACGTCGCGCTGGGCGTCGAGCATCTTGCGGTAGTCGACGTAGGTCTTCGCCTTGGGGTATTGCTTGAACGTGCGTGCGGCGTAGGCGTGGTCCACGTCGCAGAGCGCGACGATCGTCTCCGAGCGCGCGAGGGTGCGCAGGTTGCCGCCGCCCATGCCGCCGACGCCGATGCCGGCGACGTGCAGCCTGTCGCTCGGCGGCGGTGCCTGCCCGCCGAGCACGTGGCGTGGCACGACGGCGAACGCGGTGGCGCCCGCGGCAGCGAGGAAGGTGCGGCGCGGCATCTCTCGCTCGGTCATAGCAACGGCCTCCTGACTAGGGTGCCTGCATCATACCGAGTGCGGCCGTCGGGAGCAAGTGCCCGGTTGCGGCCGGGGGAGCGGATCGAGTAGGATGCGCGGGGAGAGGCGGAACGAAGGAGAGCGCGATGGTGTGCCCGAGGGTCACGCGGCGCGCGCTGGGGGGCCTGGCAATGGCCTGCCTGCTGTTGGCCGGCACCGCGGTGCATGGAGGAGCCCGAGCCGTGAAGTACGAGCCGACCTGGGCGTCGCTGACCGCGCACGAGGTGCCCGAGTGGCTGCTCGACGCGAAGTTCGGGATCTACGCGCACTGGGGCGTCTACTCCGTGCCGGCACACGGCAACGAGTGGTACGCCAAGCGGATGTACGACCCGCGCGACGAGGCCTTCGACTGGCACCGCAAGACCTTCGGGCCCCAGCACGAGTTCGGCTACAAGGAGCTGATCCCGAGGTTCAAGGCCGAGAAGTTCGACCCCGAGGGCTGGGCGGAGATCGTCGCGCGCTCGGGCGCGCGGTACGCCGGCATCGCGGTCGTCCATCACGACGGCTTCGGGCTCTGGGACAGCGACGTCTACCGCTGGAACGCGGGCAAGATGGGCCCCAAGCGCGACCTCTACGGCGACCTGGTGAAGGCGCTGCGCGAGCAGGACCTCAAGATCATCGCGACCTTCCACCATATCCGCACCTTCGACTGGTACCTGCCCCGACGGCCCCAGGACGTCGAGCGCGGCAGGAAGGAGGGCTGGGACCTCTTCGACCCCGACTACGCCGACCTCTACTGGAACCGCTTCACCGGCAAGCACGAGGACTTCATCGCCCAGTGGCAGGCGAAGGTCAAGGAGGTGATCGCGAAGTACCGTCCAGACGTGCTGTGGTTCGACGGCGGGAAGTTCCAGGACCCGGCGTCGCAGGGCCTGGTGCTGGGTCTGCTGAGCCACTACTACAACCAGGGCGAGGCGTGGGGCACGGCGGTCGAGGTGCTCAACAAGCTGCCGACGAGCATGCAGTTCAACTTCCCCCGGGGGTTCGGCGTGCTGACGTTCGAGGAGGGTCGGGACCGCGCGGCGCGGGTGGATCGGGCGTGGATCGACGATATGAAGATCAGCACGCGGTCGTGGGGCTACATCGAGGGTCAGACCTACAAGCCTGCGAACGAGATCCTGGACGGGCTGATCGACCGCGTGGCGCGCGGCGGCGGCCTGCTGCTGAGCCTCTGCCCGAAGGCCGACGGCACCCTGCCCGAGGCGCAGACCCGCGTGCTGCGCGAGATGGGCGCCTGGCTACAGGACAACGGCGAGGCGATCTACGGCACCCGCCCCTGGAAGATCCACGCCGAGGGCCCCGAGGCCAGGCACCACGTCCGCCGCGGCAAGCACAACAAGTGGACCTTCGGCGACTGCGACGCGACCGACGTCCGCTTCACCACCAAGGGCAACCTGCTCTATGCCATCGCCCTCGGATGGCCGGCCGACAACACGCTCACCATCAAGACCCTCGGCACCCGCACG
>CBFDBL010000544.1:0-4834 GCA_965603035.1 uncultured bacterium | reverse complement strand
GGCCTTGCGAAGCGTTATCACGCGCTTCCGATCTCGGCGCTCGAGGGCACCGGGCTCGAGGCGCTGACGGCCCGCGTCGTCGCGCTCATGGAGGCCCGCGAGACCCGCATCACCGTCGAGTGCCACGCCCGCAACGGCCGGATCCAGGCGTGCCTGCACCGTCTCGCCCACGTGACGGCGACCGAGCGGACCGACGAGCGGGTCGTCATCACGGCCAGGGTCGAGCCGCGCCACCTGCCCGCCCTGCGCGCCGCGGCGGCCAAGGGCGATCGCGTCGTCGTCCACGCCACGGCAGGAGGGACGCCATGACCCCCACGCGCCGGCTCGCCGCCCTCCTCGCACTGCTCGCCGCCCTGCCCTCTCCCGCCGGCGCGCAGCCCCGGGTGACCCAGGGCAAGCACTGCCCGCACCGCGTCGCCACCGCACACTTCGTCATCGAGTTCTCGGTGCCCGCCGAGATGGGCAGCGACTACGCCGAGCTGAGCGAGAAGGCTTACTCCAAGCTGCACGACATCTTCCCGCTGCGGCCCCGCGAGAAGGTGTGGGCCGACAAGTGCTACATCTTCCTCTTCGCCAACCGCGCCGAGTTCGTCCAGTTCGCCGCCACCGTGCACGGCAAGACGGCGGCCATCTCGGGCGGCTACACGACCATCAACCGCCAGAAGCCGATCATCGTGCTTTTCCTCTACCAGGGGAACCACACGAAGCTCAAGCAGACGCTCATCCACGAGATGACCCACGTGTTCCTCGGCCTGTTCCGCAGCGAGGGCCACATCAAGACCTGGCTGCACGAGGGCTTCGCGCAGTACTTCGAGTTCCAGCACAAGCCCGAGCAGTCGCGGCTGGCGCTCTCGCGGCGGCTCGCCAAGTCGCTGGTGGCGCAGGGCCGAGCCGTGCCGCTCGCGCGCTTCTGGGAGGCGCACTTCCCGCCGACCGACGTCGCCTCGTACGCGCAAGCCTGGAGCCTGGTCGAGTTCATGGCAAGCTCGAAGGCCGCGCGGAGGAAGACCGGGCGCTTCATCGTCCGCCTCAAGGAGGGCAAGTCGCAGGCGCAGGCCCTCCAGGACGCATTCGGCCTCTCGCTGCCACAGCTCGAGGCCCTCTGGAAGCGCCACGTGCTCAGGACATACTGAGGCCCCGGCGCCGCCGGCCGCGCTTGCGGCTCCCCGCCGCATGCGGTAGGCTGCCCCCATCACAGCTCGCACGCGAGGAGGCACACGGGAGCCCATGCGCATCGTCTTCTTCGGCACGCCCGATATCGCGGTCGCGTCGCTGGCTGCGCTGCTCGATGGGGGGCACGAGGTGGCGTGTGCGGTGACTCAGCCGGATCGGCCGAGCGGGCGTCGTCGGCGCCTGACGCCGCCGCCGGTCAAGGTCTTCGCCGCATCGCGCGGGCTGCGGGTGCTCCAGCCGGGGTCGGTGAACGCCGCGGGGTTCCTGGCCGAGCTGGCGCGGCTGGCGCCCGAGGTCGTGTGCGTGACGGCCTTCGGTCAGAAGCTCGGGCGGCGGCTGCTGGCGCTGCCGCCTCGCGGCTGCATCAACCTGCACGCCTCGCTGCTGCCGCGGCATCGGGGAGCCGCGCCTGTCGCGCACGCGATCCTCGCTGGGGACATCGAGACGGGCGTCACCATTATGGAGATGGCCTCGCGGATGGACGCAGGCGACATCCTCGCCCAGGAGGCGACGCCCATCGGCCCGCGGGAGACGACGGGCGAGCTCACCGAGCGCCTGGCCGCGCTCGGCGCCCGCCTGCTGGCCCGCACCCTCGACGAGCTGGCCGCGGGGCGCATCGAGCCCGTCGCCCAGGACCACGCGCAAGCCACCCTGGCGCCCTCGCTGCGCAAGACCGACGGCGCCATCGACTGGCGCGAGCCCGCCGAGGCCCTCGCGCGCCGCGTGCGGGCCATGACACCGTGGCCCGGGGCTTTCACCTTCTGGGCGCCCGAGGGCCGGCACCCGCTGCGCCTCGTCGTGCTCGAGGCCGTAGCGGAGCCGGGCGAGACTTGCGAGCCGGCGCGCGTGGCCGCCGCCGACGACGACAGCATCGCGGTCGAGACGGGTGCCGGCCTGCTCCGCCTGCTGCGCGTCCAGCCCGCCGGCAAGCGGCCCATGCCCATCGCCGACTTCCTCCGCGGCCACCCCATCCCGCCCGGCGCCCGCCTCGGCTGGGACGAGCGCGCGGGCCGGTGACCCGCGCCGCCCGCTCGCCCGCCCACGCGGCACGGGCTAGCGCCGCAGCTTCGCGAGCAACTGCTGGTGTCTCGCTCCCTGGGGCTGGAAGGTGAGCTGTCGCTCGTCGGCGGCGCGGTGGGCGAGACGGATGTCGAGGCGCTCGTCGGGCAGGGCGTCGGCGATGCGGTCGGCCCACTCGACGATGGCGACGCCGTCGCCGAAGAGCAGCTCGTCCACGCCGAGCGCCTCGGCGTCGGCGGGGCCGGCGAGGCGGTAGGCGTCGATGTGGTAGACGGGCACGCGGCCAGGATACTCGTGGATGAGCACGAAGGTGGGGCTGGTGACCCAGCGGGGGTCCCCGACGCCGAGTCCCTCGGCGATGCCCTTGGTCAGCGTCGTCTTGCCCGAGCCGAGCGGGCCGGTGAGGGTGACGACGTCGCCAGGGCCGAGCAGCGCGCCGAGCCGCCGGCCGAGGTCCATCGTCTCCCCGGCCGAGTGGGTGACGACGGTCATGCGACGTGCTCCCAGCCGCTTGGCCTGAGCTTGGTGTGGGCGCCGTCGGGCAGGACGAGGGTCGCGCCCGCGGCCACGATCTCGCCGATGCGCGTGACCGCCACGTCGAAGGGCTGGTCGGCGAGCAGCCGCGCGGCCGTCGACTCGTCCATGGTGAACAGCAGCTCGTAGTCCTCGCCGTCGCCGAGCGCGTGGTCGAGCGGGGACCTGCCGGAGACCTCTGCGGCCCGCACCGCGTCGGGTGCGATGGGGATGGCGTCGGCCCTGAGCACGGCCCCGACGCGGCTCTCGTCGAGGACGTGGTGGAGGTCGATGGCGAGACCGTCGCTGACGTCGATCATGGCGTGGGGTCGGTAGCGTCGGTTGAGCGCGAGGCCCTCGTCGAGGCGCGGCGTGACGTGCAGGTGTCGGCCGAGCCGCGAGCCGCCGAGCGCGCCGGTGACCAGGACGGCGTCGCGCACCTGGGCGCCGCTGCGCAGGATCGGCGGGCAGTCGCCCGTGTGGCCGAGCATGGTCACGGCGAGCGCGAGGGGCCCGGTGGTGGCCGTGAGGTCGCCGCCGACGAGGCTCAGGCGGAATTGGCGGGCGCACCGGAGCATGCCTCGCACGAGCTCGCGCGCCGGCCCGGTGCCGAAGCCTGCGGGCAGCGCGGCCGCGACGACCGCCACGGTGCACTCGCCGCCCATGGCCGCCAGATCGCTGACGCTGCACGCCAGGGCCTTCCAGCCGACGTCGGCGGGCGAGGCGGTGGCGAGGTCGAAGTGCACGCCGTCGACGAGCATATCGGTGGTCACACAGGTCGCCTCGGCGGGGTTGGCCACGACGGCCGCGTCGTCGCCGATGCCCACGCGGACGCGGCCGTCGGCCGCGGCCTCGCCGCGGATCCAGCGGATGAGGTCGAACTCGCGGATCGGGTCGTCGGCCACCGCCTAGCGCTCCTGACTTGGCCTCGGTGCGGTGAGCGCGCTCGCGAGCATCTCCTGGACCGCGGTCGCCACGCGCTGCTGCCCCGCGGGGTCGTGCACGACCAGCAGGCGCGCGGTCGGCGAGAAGATGGCGAGTGCGGGCAGGCCCTGCTTCCACTGCCCTGGGTCCACGCGCTTGTGGAGCTCGTCGAGGATGGTCTCGCGCCGGCTGCGCGCGAGCAGCGGGCGGACGTCGTGGGCGCGCACGACCGCGCGGTCCCACGGGGTGGCGCTGCTGGGGCGGGCGTTCTTGTCCTGGCCCTTGGGGTAGAGCCAGATGCCGTGCCCTGGCTCGAGGTCGTAGCGCGCGAGGCTGGTCTGGGCGAGGACGGCGCGGAGGATGTCGTCGACCGCGTGCTTGCCCTTCGGGATGCTGACGACGGGCGCCCCGAGGCGCTGGGCGTCCCATCCGAAGTTGAGCCTGGCTTGCTCGCCGACGCGCGCGAGCAGGCTGGCGAGCGCCATGGGCCGCCCCTCGCAGGCGACCTGGACCCGCAGCCTGGCCTGGAGCTCGTGGCGCGCCGGGCTCGGCAGCTCGGGCGGCCCGGTGCCGTAGCGCATGGCGTCGAGCAACTCGGCGAGGCGGGCGTGTCCCCGCGCGGGCAGCCGCGCGACCAGGATGTCCTGCTCGCCGTGGAACGCGAGGCGGCATCCCTTGCGTCGGTCGAGCAGGTAGCGGAGGCCCGCCTCGAGGGTGTCGAGGATCACGCGCTGCTCCCTGGCGAAGCTGAGCCTGCCCTGGACGGGCCGCCGAGCGCGCACGTGGGTCGGCACGCTGTAGCTGCGCAGGACGAGCGCCTCGGTGGCGAGCAGCTCGTCGTCGCGCGCGACCCACACGGCGCCGTGGCCCTCGACGCCGTAGACGGCGCCGAGGGGCCGGATGAGCCAGTCGAGGAAGGCCCTGCGGCTGACGTCGGCCATGCGCACGGTGACGGTGTGGCGCGCCCAGCGGTCGAAGGGGACGGAGCGCGAGAGCGCGAGCCTCACGCCGTGGTCGCGCCCCAGGCGGCCGATGACCTCGGGCAAGGGCACGGCGTCGAAGGCGAACGACGCGCGCTCGTCGAGCGGGCCGAGCGGTCGGGCCGGACGGACGGCCGGCGGCCGCGGGGGCCGTGGCGCCGGCTCGGGGGGCGCGACGGGCTCGGGCCGGCGCCCGCAACCGACGGCCACCATGCAGGCCAACA
>CBFDBL010000543.1:0-4837 GCA_965603035.1 uncultured bacterium | reverse complement strand
AATTAAATCTTATGCTTGGTGTTTTAATTGGTGTCGGCCTGGGCGTTGGCCTGGGTGGCCTTGCTGAGTGAGCCAGCGGCCTGGCTCATCTGCTTCTGGGCGCCCTGGACGGCCTTGGCGGCCTTGTCGAGCGGCGGCTTCTCGTCCTTGCTGGCGTGCTGGCCGAGCCGCTCGAGCTGGCGGCCGACTTCCTTCGCTTCCTGTGCGTGTCGGGCTTGGGCGGGTGCCTGCTGGTTGAGGGCCTTCGGCGAGTTGGCCTTGGCCGTGTTGGCGCGGGTGCCGGCCTGCTGAGCGTGGAGCTGCTTGAGCTGTCGCCGGAGGTTGGCGACGGTGCTCTCGCGCAGGTGGCGGCGCTGACGCTTGAGCAGCTCGTCGATGTTCTTGATTCGGTCCTGGAGCTGCTTCTGGGTCTCCTTGATGTCTCGAGCGAGGAAGGGGCTTCGGGCGCGGCTGAGGGTATCGACGAGCCGCTTGAGGGCTTCGGCGGCCTTGGCCTGGTGGGGCAGGGCGGAGGCTGGTCGCGCCTGCTGGATGCGGGTGGCGGCCTCGTCCATCGTCGGTCGGATCTGGTCGGCGGCGGCCTGCGAGAGTGCCTGCTGGACGGTCTTGGCCGCTGCGGGGTCCTTGGCCTGGAGCCTGTTGGCGACGTCGGCCATCTTGGATTCGAGGGCCTGCATGCGGTCTCGCGCGCTCTGCTGAGCCCTGGCGAGGCTTCGCGCGGCGCCTTTCTCGGCGGGGGTGAGCTTGTCGGCGGGCTTGCCGAGCAGCTTGCGGCCGAGGTCGGCGGTCTGGTCCTTGAGCTTTTTCTGGGCCAGGAGCAGCTCGCTGGCGTCGCGGAGCAGCTCGTCGACGTCCTGCCACTGGTCGAATCGCGCGAGTGCGGCGCGCAGGTCGTCGGCGATCTGCTGCTGGGTCGCGGCGGCGTCGGCGAGGTGCTTGTGCTGCTGCGGCTTCTGCTCGGCCTGGGCGGCGTTGGCGATCTGGCGGGCCGCCTCGGGCATGTCCTTGCTGGCGGAGCGGTCGAGTGCCTTGCTGAGGGCGTCGGCGCGCCGGCGCTCCTCGAGGTTGCCGACCTTGTTGTTCTCCATGTCGGCGAGGACGGCCTGGAGCTGTCGTGCGAGGGAGGTGGTGGCGGCGGCGATCTTGCGCTGCTCGCGCTCGGCGAGCTTGAGCTGGCGGCGCTCGGGGGCCGGCTTGGCTGCGTCGAGCCGCTCGGTCTCGCTCCTGGCGCCGTCCTGGCGCTGGATGAGCTTGCGCAGCCGCTGCTTGATGTCCTGCTGGCGGCGCTGGAGCAGCGAGGCCATCTCGGCGTCGCCGATCACCGTCAGGTGGTAGACCGGGCTCTTCCCGACGTTCGGCCCCAGTGTCTTGCCGTCGCGGGTCTCGGTGTAGGCGTCGTCGGCCTCGGCGTGGACGAGCAGCGTCTCGCGTTCCTTCAGCGCCAGGGCCGTCAGGTCCCATTCGTGGTCGAAGGCGAGCTGCTTCGCGGGCCCCTCGGGCTTGGGGAAGGGGTGGGCGACGGGCTCGCCCTTCTCGCCGCGGCGGAAGACGAAGCGTGCGGCGGCGGCGCCGAAGTCGTCCTCGACCACGACGTGGATCGGCACGACGGCCTTGGCGGTGACCTTCCTGCTGCCGCCGGGCTTGGGGAGCTGGACCGCTGGGGCGCGGTCGGGCCGCACGTCGAGGCGGTAGGTGGCGTGGGGCGAGTTGGTCAGCCCGACGGTGTCCACCAGTGTGATGGCGTATTGCTTCTGCCCCGTTCGCAGGACGAACGAGCCGCGCAGGCGCCGGACGTCGTCGCCGAGGAAGCGCATCTGTGCTGCCGGCTGCCCATCGACGAGGATGCGAGCGCTGTCGGGCGCGGCGGCGATATCCTTGTTCGTGGTGACGGTGACGGAGGCGCGGGTGCCCGCGAGCGCGGAGATGCCGCCGCGTCCGTCGGGCTGGACGCGCTCGGGCTCGCCTGTGTAGGCGGGTGCCTGGAGCGCCACGCGGACGTCCTCGACGCGTGGCCGGGTGCGGACCTGGACGCGGAGCGGGCGAGTGACGGCGTCGTCGCCGACGACGTCGAACGAGAAAGTCTCGGTGACGGTGGGGAACGCGGTGCGGTAGGTGGCGTGCTCGCCCATGGGCACGTTGCGGCGGCCCTTGCCGCCGGCGGCGAAGCGGTAGCGGACGGTGACTCGGCGGGGCGGCCGCCAGAGCTTGCCTGCGTGTCGCGCGGCGCGCACGACGAGCACGAGCTCCTCGCCCTTGGGCACGAACACGCGCTTGCCCTCGGGCAGGAGCGGGTGCTCGTCCTTGTCGTAGGCCAGCACGGTGAGCTGGGTGCGGCGGGGCCACTCGACGGTGCTGAAGGGGTCGAGGAAGCGCGTGGCGAAGATGGCGGCCGTCGCGGGGAAGAGCATCGTGTAGAGCGACGCCGCGCAGAGCGCGAGGCCCGCGCCGCAGGCCCAGAGGGCCGTGGGCCTGGCGGTGGCCACCGCGGCGAAGTCGAGCGGCGACGCCTCCGCCACCGTGTCGCGCGCGAGCCGGTCGGCCATGGCCTGGGAGAGCGGGCTGACGCGCGCGGCGGCGAGCTGGACGGTCGAGATCAGGCGGTCGCCGAGCGCGGGGAAGCGCTGCTCGACGGCGAGCGCCAGCTCCTCGTCGCCGAGCCGCACGCGGAACGGCACGACGAGGAAGCGCCACAGCGCGTAGAGGGCCAGCGCGCACGAGGCGGCCAGCAGCATCGCCCGGCCCGGCGTCGCCAGCTTCGCGCTCCAGTCGAGGAACAGGCTGACGGTGAGCGCCGCCACGAGCGCGACCACGACCCGCGAGGCGCCAGCCAGCACGATCAGCCGCCGCAGGTGGCCCCGCAGGGCGTGGAGCTTGCGTTGGAGCTCAATCGGCGGCATCGCGTTTCCCCTCGCCGGGGGCCTCGTCGGCGCCGAGACGGCGGAAGATGGGCAGGTAGTTGTAGGGCATCTGGAGCACCAGGCAGCCCATGGCCGTCGCGTAGGCGTTCCCGAAGTTCGACTGCCAGCTCCCCGTCGCCGACTGGGTCGCCACGAGCTCCTTGCAGATGGCGGGGTAGTAGGCGGCCCAGTGGCTGCCGCCAGCGTGGAAGGCGGCCTGTGCGGCGTAGTAGTGGGCGTAGAAGTAGTAGTGGCTGACGGGGCCTCCGCGTCGGATGTGCCGCGCGGTCTGCTCGGCGAAGCGCTGGAGGGCTCGGCGCAGCTCGGGGCAGTCGTACTCGCCGGCGCCGTAGAGGCAGTTGAGCCCTGAGGACAGGAGGGCGTAGGAGCCGCTGGAGCGGCTGCGGAGCATGTAGGAGAAGGAGCCGTCGGCGAGGCAACTGCGCTTGACGTACTGGACGGCGCGGTCGATCACCTCCTTGGGCACCTTGATGCCGACGTTGCGCGCGGAGCGGAGGGCCATGACCTGGCAGACGGTCACGGAGATGTCGCTGTCGCCGACGCCGGTCGGGTCGTAGCGCCAGCCTCCGTCGGCGCGCTTCTGGGCGCGCTGGATGAGGGCGGTGGCCGCGCGCAGCTTGTCGCCCACGTCCTGGCGCTTCGTCATCCCGTAGGCCTGCGCGAGCGCCAGTGCGGCGAAGCCGTGCTCGTACATGCGCGACACCCCGCCCGCCGTGATGTAGCCGTCGCGGCGCACGCTCACCACCAGGAAGTCGAGGCCGCGATCGATGTGCGGCCCGAACTCCCCGCGGCCCGGCTGGCTCCCGCTCGACAGCAGCGCCATGACCGCAAGCCCCGTCACCCCCACGTTGCGGCTCAGCCCGCTGCCGCCCGACCACGAGCCGTCGCGGTTCTGAGTCCTCGCCAGGTAGCGCAGACCCTGGAGGGCCGCCCGGCGCGTGTCGTCGCCCAGCGCGAGCTTGGTCAGCGGAGCCGTCGTGCCCGCGCGCGCCAGCCCCGCCACGACGAGCCCCAGCAGGAGCGCGCCGCACGCGAGCCGCGCGATGGACTGACTCTTGCTCATGGTTCCCTGTCTGCTTAGACGCCGCGCCGCGGCGTTGTGTTCCGGCTCCGTGGCGGCTATGCGAGCATGGCGCGCTTGCGGAGCCACCATTCGGTGCAGGCGAGCACCATGAATAGTATAACCGCTAAGGGGGCGTCATACACGGCGTCGGGCACTTCGCGGGTGATTTCGAGCCCCGCGGCCTGGACGAGGCCGTCGAGCTGGTCGATCTCGTGGAGGCGGAGGAACGTGCCGCGGGTGGCCTCGGCGATGGCGCGCAGCGTGGCCGCGTCCATCGTGGGGTCCTGGAACTCGGTCTGCGGGAGGCGGACCGAGAAGCTCAGGCTGTCGTGGTCGGCGCCGATGGCGAGGGAGACGACGCCGCTGCCAGGTCGCGTGGCCTCGAAGGAGCCCTCGAAGATGGCGGTGCCGTGGCGGCTGCGCGTGAGGCTGACGGCGCGGGGCGGCGAGCCGTGCATCTCGACCTTCGCCTCGAGGGCCTCGCTCTGCGCGGGGCGGAAGGCCTCGTCGAGGCACTGTGCCTGGACGACGACGCGCTCGCCGAGCGCGTAGCTGCGCTTGTCGGTCGCGAGCTGCACGCGCCGGCTCCCGCCCAGGATGCGATAGGTCCCCACGTAGTTGATCGCCTGGACCCAGAAGCGGTTGAAGAGCACGTCGCCGACCCAGAAGCGCCAGCGCCACGTGCCGTCGAGACCGCAGAAGAGCGTCCGCCCCGGGTCGTAGCGGCCCGCGACGAGCAGCGGCATCGGGCCTCGCTCGTCGCGGTCGTAGGGGTGCTCGGCCAGCACCACGGACCCGGGCTTCGCGCGGGCCACCGGCTCGTACCAGTAGCACCCGGGCAGCCGGCTCCACGCCT
>CBFDBL010000542.1:0-4860 GCA_965603035.1 uncultured bacterium | reverse complement strand
GCATCCTGCCCGGGGTCCACAGGCTGGAAGCCTGTGCCACAGGTCCGGGTAGGGCGTTCCCTCTGCGCCTGACGATGGCCCGCTAGTCGCTGGCGCGGCGGCGCCGACGGGCGATGAGCCCGACGATGCCGGCGCCGAGCAGCGCCATGCTGCCCGGCTCGGGCACGACGGTGAGGATGCGGATCTGGTCGAGGTTGCCGGCCGTGACGCCCATGGTGATGGTGAGGGTCTTCATGTCGGGCGAGATGGTGAGCGAGTCGCTCCCGACTTCGAGGCCGACGTTGCCCGTGGGGTATGTGGTGTAGAGGGCGCCGAGGAGCGCGTCGACGTCGTTGATCTGGTCGTCGCCGGTCAGGATGCCGACGATGGGCCACTCGAAGATGATGTCCATGGTGGCGGTGGTGAAGGCGCTGGGGTCGCCGAGGAGGTCGTAGCTGAGGTAGAAGCTGTCCACCATGGTGCCTGCGGGCACGATGCCGGCGATGGCGCCGTGGCTGGTGCTGGTGCCGGCGGCGTTGTGGTTGACCTCGACGTCGGTGGGGAGGACGAAGGACTCCTTCTCGACGAAGAGGAAGCCGTCGGTGTTGCTCTCGAGGGTGCCCTCGGTGATGCGGGAGGGAGCGGGGTCGGCGGTGATGACGTTGGAGAGGGAGGCCATGTCGACGCCGGGGATGGGGACGCCGAGCTGCGTGAGGGAGTACCTGTCGCGGAGGTAGTCGTTGACCTGTCCCATCTCGGCATCGTCGAGTGCGCGGTTGAAGACGAGGACCTCGGCGATGTCGCCGGTGTACCAGTCGGCCTTGACGGGGGTGCCGCTGAGGCCGCGTCCGAGGATGTAGCCCTCGTCGGTGAGGTCGATGGTGCCTGAGGGGGTGGTGACGCCGGTCTGTGTGGCGAGGTTGCCGTCGCGGAAGTACTGGGCGGTGCCGTAGGTGTCGGAGGCGGTCATGCGCCACGCGCCCACGCCGAAGAGGCCGTCGAAGCCGTCGTTGGCGTGGAGGCGGTTGCCGTCGTTGAACCGGAAGCCGGCCGAGGTGGTGTCGAGGCCGACGCTGGCGCCGCCGGTGCCGGTGTCGGTGTCGCCGATCTGGACCGCGCGCTGGATGGCGCTGCCGCCGTTGCGGTTGCCGACGACGAAGGCCGTGAGCTCGGCCTGCCCGCTGATGCCCAGCGCGTCGGCCGACATGAAGGCCCCGCCGCCGCCGAACCCGACGGCCGGCAGGCCGTGGACCCGGCTCGTGTAGTAGGTGGGGCCGCCGTCGGACAGCACGGCGTCCTGGCTGACGCCGTCGCCGATGGCGCCCGTCGCCGAGTCGGCCCAGACCGTCTGCCGCGAGGTGTGGAACGTCTCGCCGTTGTTGAGCCCGGTCACGGTGTCGGCCTCGAGCCACAGCACCAGGCCCTCGGTCACACCGAGCTCGACCGCGCTCGCCGTGCCGGCACACAGCACGAGCGTCGCCGCGAGCATCCACACCGCGCCACTACGCCTTCTGCACATCGCCTCGCCTCCTTGATTGCCAGGCCGGCCCCGCCGCAGGCGGCTGACCGGCTGGGTCAGTTGACAGCGCACAGAGACATATCGGACAGCGTGCAAACGCCGTGCCACCAGCCGACAGCCTCGCCCGGGAAGCTGTAACTCGCTTGTTGCGAACGGGTTGGGGAACTTCACGCACGCGCTGTTCCGCCCGGGCGGTCCAGTTTCCCGGACAGCCGTCCCCCAGCTCGCTCCTGTCCTTCCGACAGCTCGCGACGGCTCGGCGGCTGGGGAGCGGGCGCCGCGGTCGATGGGGGCCCCGTTCCAGCGATGGACGGCCAGGATGTGTCCAACGGGGATGGCGAGGGGCGCGCGCGGGCCAGCAAGGGTGTCGGGCATACGACGGCAGCGTGTCGTCGGGACGATGCTGCTGGTGGCGGCGATGGGCGTCGGCGTCCTCGCCGTGGATCCCAGAGAAGGCGAGGTCGCGCAGGTGCAGGTCGAAGCGAAGGGGGCTAGAAGAGCTGGGCGGCGGTGGACTTGAAGGCGAGATGGACGGTCTCGCCGAGGCGCAGGTCGAGCAGGCGCAGCGACTCGCGAGTGATCGAGACGCGGAAGCGCTCGCCGGCCTCGACCTCGACCCGCACGCTCCCTCCCTGCTCGCTGACGGCGACGATGCGGCCCTGGAAGCTGTTGCGCATGCTCGACGCCAACGGCTGGCGGCTGAGCACGATGGCGGACGGCTCGATCGCCAGGTGGCTGCCGTGCGCGCCCTCGGCGCCGAGGTAGACGGTGATGCGGCCCGTCTCGAAGTGCGCGCCGTCGTCGGCCACGCGTCCCCGGAACACGTTGGCGAGCGAGGCGGGCACGAGGCGTCCGCGGTGGAGGCTCAGCACGCGGTCGGCGAGCGCCTGCGCCCACAGCAGGTCGTGGGAGGCCAGGACCAGCGTCCGGCCGCTGCTGCGGCGCAGGCGGAGCAGGAACTGCTCGGTGCGGCGCGCGCTCTGCTCGTCCATGTGGGCCATGGGCTCGTCGAGCAGGAGCACCTCGGTGTCGAGCGCCAGCACCCGCGCGAGCGCGACCCGTTTGGCCTCGCCGCCCGAGAGGCTCGCCGCGCGCCGCGCGTCGAAGCCAGCGAGCCCGACCTGCTGGAGCGCACGCTGCGCCCGCTCCCGCGCGGCGCGGCGCCCCAGCCCCCGGACACGCAGCCCATACTCGACGTTCGCCACGACCGACGTGTGGAACAGGTAGGGCTCCTGGAGCAGCAGCCCGACCCGCCGCCGCAGCGCCGGCCCCGGCTCCGCCTCCTGCCCGAAGAAGGCGATGCGGCCCGTCGTCGGCCGCTCGAGGAACGCGAGCAGGTGGAGCAGCGTCGTCTTCCCCGCGCCGTTGGCGCCCACCAGCGCCGTCACCTCGCCGCGCTCGACCGTCAGCCGCGGCACGTCGAGCACCGCCGGGCCGTCGTAGGCGAACGTCACGGCCTCGAGCGCGTAGGCGGGGGCGTCGTCGCTCATGGCCGCGTCCCCTGGAGGCGTCGGAGCGCGGCGTTCGCCGCGAGGGCGACGAGCAGGAGCAGGAAGCCGAGGGCGAGGCCCATCTCGAAGTCGCCCTTGCTCGTCTCGAGCGCGATGGCGGTCGTCATGGTGCGGGTGAAGCCTGCGATGTTGCCGCCGATCATCATCGCGACGCCGACCTCGCCGATCACGCGGCCGAAGCCCGCGACCACGGCGGCCATGACGGCGAAGCGCCCCTCGCGCACGACGGTGAGCGCCTGCTGCGCCGTCGAGGCGCCCAGCGCCTTGCAGGTCAGCAGCAGCCTCGGGTCGAGGCTCCGCACCGCCGAGACCGTGAGGTTCGTGATGATGGGCAGTGCGAGCGCGCACTCGCCGAGCACGATGCCGGCGTGCGCGCCCAGCGGCCCCCGGCGGCCGAGCAGCGCGTAGAAGAGCAGCCCGACGACCACCGTCGGCAGCGCCATCAGCGTGTTGAGCGCCAGCAGCACCGCCCCGCGGCCCCGGAACCGCCGCAGCGCGATCGCCAGACCCAGAGGCACCCCCGCCGCCGCCGCCAGCGCGCACGCCGCCGTCGCCACACGCAGCGACGTCCAGGCGACGTAGTAGACCGCCCTGTCGCCGCTCGCGATCAGCCGGAACGCCGCGACGACGGCCTCGCCCAGGTACGCCATTGCCGATCCCGTCTCGAGCCGTGGCCGCGGGCAGGAGCAGGCGCGACGACCTCTCCCGCCGGGGGAGGCACGCCGTTACGGCTGCCTCGCGGCGTCGGGGTAGAAGAGCTGCTGGCCGTCGACCCTGTAGCCGGCGATGATGGCCTGGCCCTCGGCGCCGGTGACGAAGTCGATGAGCGCCATGGCCAGCGTGTGGTTCACCGTGGTGTGCCGCCTGGGGTCGACGGCGAGGATGCCGTAGGGGTTGAAGAGGGCGGGGTCGCCCTCGAAAAGGACGGGCAGGTCGAGCGTGCCGGCGAAGGCGAGCCAGGTGCCCCGGTCGGTGAGGGTGCAGGCGCGCGTCTCGTCGGCGATGCGGAGCGCCGCGCCCATGGCCTGGCCGGTGCTGATGTACCAGTCGCCCTTGGGCTCCACGCCCGCGGCTCGCCAGAGCGCCTGCTCCTTCTTGTGGGTGCCCGAGTCGTCGCCGCGCGAGACGAAGGCGACCTTGCCCGCAGCCAGCCGCTTGAAGGCCTCGGCCGCCGTCCGCGCCGACCTCAGACCCGCGGGGTCCGACCCCGGCCCGACCACCACGAAGTCGTTGTGCATCACGTCGCGCCGCGCCACCCCAAAGCCGTCGGCCACGAACTTCTCCTCCGCGGCGCGCGCGTGCACCAGCACCGCGTCCACGTCGCCGTTCGCGCCGAGCTTCAGCGCCTTGCCCGTCCCCACCGCAATCACGTCCACCTTGACCCCGTGCCTCGCCTCGAAGGGCGGGAGCAGTGCGGCGAGCAGCCCGGAGTTCTCGGTGCTCGTCGTCGTCGCGAGCCGCAGCCGTGGCGGCTCGGCGTCGCCCGAGCAGCCGAGCCCCATCGTCACGGCCGCCAGCGCCGCCGCGGCGCCCGCGTTCCACCTCATCGCACAGCCTCCTCGCTGTCCTGGCACGCGCGGCGGCCCGCCACCGCGCGGCGTGCCCAGTATACCGTCCGGCACGAGCCGGTCAAACGTCGTCGCCCCCGCGCCTCGGCGGGGGCGTCGTCGATGCGCGCAGGAGAACCGCCCCACCCGGGCCTGTGGCGCAGGTCCCCGGCCTGTGGATGCCACCCTCGCGGAGGGTCGGACGCCGATGGAATGATGCCACACTTTCGGAAGTGTGGCATCATTCCGGGGCAGCGCCGCGGCCTGCGGCTTGTCTGCCGGTGATGCCGCCAGCATGTCGCTA
>CBFDBL010000541.1:0-4871 GCA_965603035.1 uncultured bacterium | reverse complement strand
CGGTGTAGGCCTGCGTCGTTGACGCGTGACGCGTGACCCGCGCGGTCGCCGCATCGACGACGACGTAGCGGGTCGTGGCCGTGCGGGTCGCGGCGTCCCAGAAGCTCTCCTCCAGGCAGAGATGGGGCCGATCCGCGAAGAGGCCCGACTCGGCAGCGTGCCACGTGGGACCCGCTTCGCCCATCCGCTTCACCACGTCGAAGGTGTGGGGCTCGAGCAGGAGCAGGCCGCCGTCGTCGAGAGCGGCGAAGGCCTTCTCAAGGATGAGCGCCGCATCTTCCGGCCGGAAGACATTGAGCTCGCCGAAGACCAGCATCACCAACGCGAAGCCGTCGCCGTACTCCGCCGCTCGGATGTCCTCCAGCCGATAGGTGCACGCCAAGCCGTCCCGGTTGGCCTCGTCCATGGCATAGCCGATCGACGCCGGCCCGAAGTCGATGCCGACGCACTGGTGGCCCAAGCGCGCAAGCCGGCTCGCGTAGAGCCCAGGCCCGCAGCCCAAGTCGAGGATCCGCGTCGGGCGCTCCGCCAGCAGGTCGCCATGGATCCAGCGCACGTGGGCGTCGATCCTCTCGGCGCGGCGGCTGGCCGCGTCGTGGGCCTGGCTGAGGTGCTCGGCGAGCATGCGCTGGCTGAAGCCCGGCTCGTGCCAGGGGATCTTCTCGCCCTCCGCCCACGGCTCGGGCGGGATCGTACGCCGGGCCACGTCGAGAAGGCCCGTCGGGTCGCGTTCGCCGTCAGCCAATGTCGTACTCCTCTGCCCAGCCCCGACAGAGCTCGCGCCAGTGGTCGCGTCGCTCGAGCAGGTCGGGCGGCTCGATGAGATCGATCGCCTCTCCCGCAAGGGCCAGGAGCATGGCGGTGGCCCGCAGGTGGTCGGGCTCACCGAGAGCGGCGACGAGCCGCTCCCAGGCGCGAGGCGGGCACGCATCGAAGGTCGGCAGCAGGCGGTCGAGGCCCTTGGCCTTGCGGAAGTAGCGGCGGTTCATCGCGAAGAGCATGCGGACGAGATGCCGGACGCCCTCGACGCGCCGGTCGTAGGCGTGGAGCCAATCGCTCCGCCACACGGCCCGCTGGAGGTCCTCGTTGAGCGCGATCTCGGCCTGGTGCCAGTGATGGTTGATGAGCCGTGCCCGCGCCGATTCGGGGTAGTGGGAGAGCCTGTCCTGCCACCGCGCGCACAGGCCGCGTCGGTCGAACAGGATGATGCCGTGCGCCACGTCCTCCAGGCAGGCGCCCAGCAGGCTCTGGTCGCCCTCATCGAGCCCGGCCGTCAGGATCTGGGCCACGCTGCACAGGCCGGCCTCTCCCTCGGCTTCGGTCAGGTAGAACAGCCCACCGCCCAGGCCCTGCGGCCCCCACGTCTCCGGGTCGGCGTCCGAGACGGGAAGGAGGAACTCGTCCCAGTCCCACCGCGAGCGCGTCGCGAGCGCACGCTCGTCTGCCGCCTTGCCCGTGAGCCTGGCAAGCCACGCCGCGCGCCGCGCGGGTGTCGGCAGCTCGCCCACGACCACAACCAGATCGAGGTCCGACTCGCGGTCTACGCCGCCGTGGGCAGGCGAGCCGCCGAGGAGGATGCTGCTCACCAACTCGTCCTCGCGCAGGACAGTGGCGACCTCCCGCGCGTGCTTCAGCAGGCGCTCTCGGTGTTGGGTCTCGTAGTCCATCGTCCCCGTCCTAGCGTCGGTACACGAGAACAGCCACGGTCGGTCCCGTGGCTGCGGGTGGGTCGGGTAGGTGCCGAACGGGGAAGCCACGGGAGACCAACAGGACGCACGGGCGCGCCCCACACCGACGCGCAGCGCGGCGCGGTGGAGTGCCCGCGGGCCGACGACCGCCGGCCCTATGTCAACTCAGTACGTCCCTGCGTCCCACTGCCGTGGCTCCTATTCCAGGATGCGTTGCAGGCTTTCAGTATACGGCCCGATCCCCGTCCGTCAAGGAGAAACCGGAGATTCGGCGGCCGGGCGCAATCACCCCCCGCGGGTCGTCCGGGCCGGAATGCCCATAGACGGCCGTAAAGGCACCGTACAGGCACCCGGACGCGGAAGGTATCCTGGGTCGCGCGGCCCTGCGAAAGGCCCGTACAGGCGATTCTGGGGCCTTTCTGCCTCGCGCCATAAACATCTTTGATTTATATACTTATGGGCTGGCGTGGTTACGGCTCTGCGCGCGCGCCGCGGGTCGTGCGGTGGTGCCAGCTCAGGAGCCTGGCGCGGAGGTCGCGGACGGTGGCGGCGTGGGCGGGGTCCGCGGCGGCGTTGCGGCGCTCGGCGGGGTCGGAGCGGGTGTCGCAGAAGAAGGGGTCCTGGTCGTTGGCCTCGAGGGGGCGGCCGTCGCGGCGGATGCTGAGGTCGAGGCGGTAGGGGCCGCTGCGGATGCAGAGGCGCCGCGGGCAGTGGGGGCCGCGGAAGAGCGCCTCGTAGAGGTAGGCGCCCTGGTCGCCGTAGCCGAAGGCGCCGAAGAGGTCCTTCGGCCGCGGCTCGCCGGCGAACAGGTCGCGGCCGACGAAGCCCTCGGGGGCCGGGACGCCGCACAGGCCGAGCACGGTGGGTCCGGTGTCGAGCAGATCGACGTTCCCGGATCGGCGGCCGGGCCGCAGGCCGGGCGCGGCGAGGATGAAGGGGACCTGGTGGGCCTTGCGGTTGAAGACCTGCTTCTGCCAGAGTCCCTGCTCGCCGAGCATGGTGCCGTGGTCGCCGGTGAGCAGGACGATGGTGGCGTCGGGGATGCGGTCGAGGAGGAGGGCGAACTCGCGGTCGAGCGCGGCGACGAGGCCGTAGTAGGTGGCCCTGGCGCGCGCGACCTCGTGGGGCGTTGCCTCGGCGCTGCGCTGGACCGCGGCCACCGAGCGCTCGTAGGCCGACATCCCGTCGTGCGCGCGGTCGCGGACGGGGTCGAGCCCGACGGCGGACTCGGGGTGGCGCGCGTCGAAGGGGGGCGGGGCGAGCACGGGGGTGTGGGGCATGACGTAGCTGACGCGCAAGAGCCAGGGCTGGCCGGCGGCGTCGAGCTCGTCGAGCCTGGCAAGCGCCAGGCGCGTGAGCTGCCGGGTCATCCAGCCCTCGAGGCCGCCGCCGTCGAGCGGGTAGGTGCCGCCGACGATCAGCCCGATGCCGGGCACGACGGCCAGGTCGAGCTCCTCGCGCCGCGCCTCGATGAGCGGACGCGGCGGCGGGAACTGGCGGCAGCCCACATTCTCGTCCCACACGTCGTAGCCGACCTCGTGGCGCTTCCCCACGTTCACCGCGCGGTAGCCGTGGTCGCGGAGCGCGCGCGGCCAGGTCGGCCACGCGAGGTCCGGCCTCAGCGTCTCGCGCAGGCGCTTCGTCACGTTGTGGTAGACGCCGAGGGTCGTGGCGTGCTGGCTGGTCAGCTCGCAGCCGCGGCTGGGCATGCATACCGGCGACGGGCAGAAGGCGTTGGCGAACACCACGCCCCGGCCGGCCAGCCGCTCGACGTTCGGCGTGTCGGGCCGCAGCCAGGGGTTGTCGTGATAGCACGACAGCGCGTCCGCTCGGATCTCGTCGCACTGGATCCACAGGACATTCGGCCGGGCCTGCTCTGCCACGGGAGCCTCCATTCCCATACTCGTCCGCGCGCCGCCCGCAGTATGCCCGCGGCCGCAGCGTGCGTCAAGGCAGGTTCCCCCAACCCTCGTCCGTGCTATAATGCCCGCGCCGATTCCCGGAGGAGAGGCCGATGACATCGCGCGAGCGATTCCGCGAGACCATGCGCTACGGCCAGCCCGACCGCGTCCCCTACTTCGAGGAGGGCCTGCGCGACGATGTGCTCGAGCGCTGGCGCGAGCAGGGCCTGCCGCCCGATGCGAACCCCTACGAGCTGTTCGAGACCGATCGCCGCGAGCAGATCCCCGTCGACCTCGAGCCGCGGCCGCGCATGGAACGATGGCCGACCTGCCGCGGCGATCTGGCGACGCTGCGCGACCGCCTCGACCCCGCCGACCCGGGCCGTCTGCCCGAGGACTGGGCCGCCCGCGCCGCGGCCTGGCGGACGCGGGACCACGTGCTCCAGCTCCCCTGCCACCGCGGCTTCTTCCTCTCGATGGGCGCGCGCGACTGGGGACGCTTCCTCGAGGCCGTCTACCTGATCGAGGACGACCCGGCGTTCGTGCACGAGGCGATGGAGCTCTTCGGCGACCTCGGCGCGCGCCTGGTCGGGCGGGTGCTGGGGGAGGTCGAGATCGACTTCGCGAGCTTCAGCGAGCCCATCGGCGGGAGCGACCGCCCGCTGCTCTCGCCGCGGACCTACACGGAGTTCGTGCTGCGCAGCTACCGGCCGATTCTCGACGCCCTGCGAGCCCACGGCGTCGAGACCATCGTCTTCATCACCTACGCCAACGCCCGGGTGCTTCTGCCCGCGGTGCTCGACGCGGGGTTCGACTGCCTGTGGGCGTGCGAGGTCGAGACCGAGGCGATGGACTACCGGTCGCTGCGCCGCCAGTTCGGCCGGCGGCTGCGGCTCATCGGCGGCATCGATCTCGACGTGCTGCTCCAGGACAAGGCCGCGATCCGCCGCGAGATCGAGACCAAGGTCCCGCCGCTCCTCGCCCAGGGCGGCTACATCCCGCTCGCCGACGGCCGCGTCCGCCCGAACGTGCCCTTCGACCACTACTGCCACTACCGCCGTTTGCTCGAGGAGGTGACGACTCGGTGAGCCCCGACGAGCCGCCAGCCGAAGCCGGGCCGAGAGGCCCCGCGACGTCGCCGATCGTCGGCCACTTCTGGCGCTCGGCGGCGCTCACATTCGGCCTCGCCGCGGCGTTCTCGCTGAGCGCCTGGCTGACTGTGCGGATGCTGCCCGCCGGCGAGGCGTTCGTGCTACTGCCCCAGGGCTGGACGGCGGTCACG